>NZ_JBEXTV010000029.1:0-107102 GCF_040628835.1 Streptomyces sp. NPDC006134
CCCGACCGAATCAGCCGAAACAGCCTACTCAGCCGAATCAGCCCAACCGGCCGGGCCGGCCGCCGCCGGGCCCGGCGGCGGCGGGGGCGACGGCGGCGCGTCCCTCAGTTCCCCGCCGGCGCCCACAGGTCCGTGATCGGCACGCCGAGCTCCGCGAGCAGCCGCCGGACCAGCGGCAGGCTGATGCCGATGACGTTGCCGTGGTCGCCGTCGATGCCGTCGATGAAGGGGGCCGAGCGGCCGTCGAGCGTGAACGCCCCGGCGACGTGGAGGGGTTCGCCCGAGGCGACGTAGGCGGCGATCTCCTCGTCGCTGGGCTCGCCGAAGCGGACGACGGTGGAGGCGGTGGCCGAGGCGTAGCGGCCGCTGGCGGTGTCGTGGATGCAGTGGCCGGTCTGCAGGGTGCCGACCCGGCCGCGCATCGCCTTCCAGCGGGCGGTGGCCTCCTCGGCGTCGGCGGGCTTGCCGAGCGCCCGGCCGTCCAGGTCGAGCACGGAGTCGCAGCCGATCACCAGCGCGCCCTGCACCTCGGGTCTGGCGGCCACGACGGACGCCTTGGCCTCGGCGAGGGCGAGGGCGAGCTCGGCGGGGGTGGGGGCGGTGACGGCGTCCTCGTCGACGCCGCTCACGATCACCTCGGGGGCGAGTCCGGCCTGGCGGAGCAGGCCGAGCCGGGCGGGTGACTGGGAGGCGAGAACGAGTCGGCGGCGCGGCTGATCTGTCATGCGGTCAGCGTATCGGCGTCGCCCGGACGCCTCACCTCACTCCGATCACGATCATCGCGAGCACCATGGCCAGCGCCAGGAGAACGCCCATCCGCCGCACCATCCCCTGCGCCTCGCGCAGTTCTTCGGGCGGTTCGTTCTCGGGGTCGGACCACAGCATGCCTGCCATCGTCCGGCGGCCGTCCGGGGCGGCGCCTGAGTACGCGTACTCAACTTGCGGACACGGGAGTAAAAGGGTCTTCGGTTCCGTTAAGCTAAAGGAACTCCAATCCCGTTTGGAAAGGGTGGGTCGTCATGTTCACCACTGCCTGGACCGCGTCACCCCAGCTCCCCAGCGAAGGCTTCACCCCCAACCGGTCCCGCGAGGGCTTCTGGCGCCAGTCGCTGCGCCAGGTCGTCCGCCTGACGGCCGGCGGCGGACGGGTCCGCGTCCGGCTCTCGAACGCGTACGGCACCTCCCCGGTGCGGATCGCGGGCGCCACCGTCGGCCGCACCGCCACCGGGGCCGCGGTGGCGGCCGGCTCGCTCACGCCCCTCACCTTCGGTGGCGAGCGCGGCGCGGAACTGCCCGCGCGCGGCGACCTGGTCAGCGATCCGGCCGCACTCGCCGTCGCCGCCGGGGACCCGGTCACCGTCACCCTGTTCTTCGACGCGGCGACCGGACCCGCCACCTTCCACGCCCAGGCCTTCACCACCGCCTACCGGGGCGCCGGGGACCTGCTGGCGGACGAGCACGGCACGGGCTTCGTCGAGACCACCGAGTCCTGGTACTTCCTCACCGCCGTCGAGACCGACGCCGGGCGCACCGACGGCATCGCCCTGTTCGGCGACTCCCTCACCGACGGCTTCGGCTCCACCCCGAACGCCGGCCGCCGCTGGTCCGACGCGCTCGCCGACCGCACCGGACGGCCCGTCCTCAACGCCGGGATCGGCGGCAACCTGCTGCTCCACGACTCCGCCTGGTACGGGGAGAAGGCGCTCCACCGCCTCCACCGGGACGTCCTCGCCCACCCCGGCGTGGACACCCTGGCCGTCCTGATCGGCGTCAACGACATCGGCTTCGGCGAGACGGACGAGCAGCCGACGTACAAGCCGGCACCCGTCGTGGAGGCGGACGAACTGATCGCCGGTCATCAGGGATTGATACGGCAGGCCGGGGAGCGGGGCCTGCGGGTGATCGGCGCGACGCTGGTGCCCTTCGGCGGCTCCGACCACTGGGGCGAGCACGCCGCCAAGGTGAGCCACGAGGTGAACGAGTGGATCCGCACCGCGGGCGCCTACGACGCGGTCGTGGACTTCGCCCGCTTGCTGGCCGACCCGGCGGACACGGACCGGCTGCGGCCGGCGTACGACTTCGGCGACCACCTGCACCCCAACGACGCCGGGTACGCGGTGATGGCCGAAGCCGTCGCGGCCGTGCTCTAGCGGATCACGCCCCCGGCCAGTAGGTGCGCGCCCACGCGGCCGGCCCCGGCTGCGGCAGGCGGCGGGCGGCCAGGCGGGCCGGGTCGGACCAGGAGGCGCGGGGGGCGCGGGGGGCGGGCGCGCCGGGCGGCGTGGCGTCCGCCGCCGCGGCGCGGGCCCGGACCACCGCCAGGGCGGCGGCCAGCTCCTCCGGGGTCGGGTTGCCCCGTACGACTTTGATGTTCATGACGGCTCCCAGGGGTCCGCGGGCCTACAGGGGGATGTTGCCGTGCTTCTTCGGAGGGAGGGATTCCCGCTTGGTGCGCAGCTGACGCAGGCCGCGCACGATGTGGCGGCGGGTGTCCGAGGGCATGATCACCGCGTCGACGTAGCCGCGTTCGGCGGCGACGTAGGGGCTGAGGAGGGTGTCCTCGTACTCCCGCACCAGCCGGGCGCGGACCGCCTCGACGTCCTCGCCGGCCGCCTCGGCCTCGGCGAGGGTGCGGCGGTGCAGGATGTTGACCGCGCCCTGCGCGCCCATGACCGCGATCTGCGCGGTGGGCCAGGCCAGGTTCAGGTCGGCCCCCAGGTGCTTGGAGCCCATGACGTCGTAGGCGCCGCCGAACGCCTTGCGGGTGATGACCGTGATGAGGGGGACGGTCGCCTCGGCGTAGGCGTAGATCAGCTTGGCGCCGCGGCGGATGATGCCGTCGTGCTCCTGGCCGACGCCCGGCAGGAAGCCGGGGACGTCCACGAAGGTCAGCACCGGGATGTTGAAGGCGTCGCAGGTGCGCACGAAGCGGGCCGCCTTCTCGCTGGCCTTGATGTCCAGGCACCCGGCGAACTGCATCGGCTGGTTGGCGACGATCCCGACCGGGTGGCCCTCCACCCGCCCGAAGCCGGTGACGATGTTCGGCGCGTACAGCGGCTGCGTCTCGAAGAACTCGGCGTCGTCCAGGACGTGCTCGATCACCGCGTGCATGTCGTACGGCTGGTTGGCGCTGTCCGGGACGATCACGTCCAGCTCGCGGTCCTCGTCGGTGACGGAGAGGTCCGCCTCCTCCGGGAACGCCGGGGGCTCGGAGAGGTTGTTGGACGGCAGGTACGACAGCAGCTGCTTGACGTACTCGATCGCGTCCTTCTCGTCGCCGGCCATGTGGTGGGCCACGCCCGAGGCCGTGTTGTGGGTGCGGGCGCCGCCCAGCTCCTCGAAGCCGACGTCCTCGCCGGTGACGGTCTTGATGACGTCGGGGCCGGTGATGAACATGTGCGAGGTCTGGTCGACCATGACCGTGAAGTCGGTGATCGCGGGCGAGTACACCGCGCCGCCCGCGCACGGGCCGACCACCAGGCTGATCTGCGGGATCACCCCGGAGGCGTGCGTGTTGCGGCGGAAGATCTCCCCGTACGCGCCGAGGGAGGCCACGCCCTCCTGGATGCGGGCGCCGCCGGAGTCGTTGATGCCGATGACCGGGCAGCCGGTCTTCAGCGCGAAGTCCATCACCTTGACGATCTTCTGGCCGTAGACCTCGCCCAGCGCCCCGCCGAAGACGGTGAAGTCCTGCGAGAACACGGCGACCGGGCGCCCGTCGACCGTCCCGTAGCCGGTGACGACCCCGTCGCCGTACGGGCGGTTCTTCTCCAGGCCGAAGTGGGTGGAGCGGTGCCGGGCGAACTCGTCCAGTTCGACGAAGGACCCCTCGTCGAGCAGCAGGCCGATCCGCTCACGGGCCGTCAGCTTGCCCTTGGCGTGCTGCTTTTCGACGGCGCGTTCCGAACCGGCGTGCGTGGCTTCCTCGATACGGCGCTGGAGGTCCGCGAGCTTGCCCGCGGTCGTGTGGGTGTCAGGCTGCTGCAGCTCTTCCGGCTCGGACATCGGGACGCGGCTCCCTGCCTGCTCAAAAGTGGGTTCGGTTACTCATCCGCAGCGTAGTGGGGTGCCTACCGATCGGCAGTGCGGCGTTTACCACACCTAGGGTGGCTTGCATGACGCCGCGAGATGCATCAGACGGAAACAGCAGCCGGTGGTCCGACCTGGACCGCCCGCCCCTCAACGCCGCCGCGCTGCGGCGCGGGCTGCTACGGGAGGGCGGGCTGTGGACGGAGGTGGAGGTGGTGCAGCGCACCGGCTCCACCAACTCCGACCTGACCGCCCGCGCCGCCGCCGGGAAGGCCGCCGAGGGCGCCGTCCTCGTCGCCGAGGAGCAGACCGCCGCCCGGGGCCGCCTGGACCGGCAGTGGACGGCACCGCCCCGCTCCGGCCTCTTCTTCTCCGTCCTGCTCGCCCCCGCCGAGATCCCGCCGGCCCGCTGGGGCTGGCTGCCGCTGCTCACCGGCGTCGCCGTGGCGACCGGCCTGTCCCGGGCGGCGGGCGTCGACACCGCGCTCAAGTGGCCCAACGACCTGCTGGTCACCGTCGGCGGCGAGGAGCGCAAGGCCGGCGGCATCCTCGCCGAGCGGGCCGGCGCCGACGGCGTCGTCATCGGCGTCGGCCTCAACGTCACCCTGCGCGCCCACGAGCTGCCGGTGCCGCACGCCGGGTCGCTGGCGCTGGCCGGGGCGGTGAACACCGACCGGGACCCGCTGCTGCGGGGCGTGCTGCGGTCGCTGGAGGACTGGTACGGGCGGTGGCGGGCCGCGGACGGCGACCCCGCCGCGTGCGGCCTCCAGGAGACGTACGCCGCCGGCTGCGCGACGCTGGGCCGCAGGGTGCGGGCCGAGCTGCCCGGCGACCGGGCGGTCGTCGGGGAGGCCGTCGCCGTCGACGGGGACGGCAGGCTGGTGCTGGCCACGGAGGACGGCGTCCAGGAGCCGGTGGGCGCGGGGGACATCGTCCATCTGCGGCCCGCCTGAGATCCCCTTCCGTCCGGGGCTCCGAGGGGTGCGCGGGCCGCCCGGGCTGCGGGAGTGAGCTGGCGCACACCTGACGTAAAGTTGGGGCCGGTCGGTACCTGACCGCGGCAGATCGGAAGGGCAGCAGGCGTGACCGTCGACGACACGGGCTCCGGCACGGCCGGGGACGGCCGGGGGGAACCCCGCCCCGCCGACCCCGGAGAGGACCCGCTCGCGCTCCGCCTCGAACAGCTCATCCTGGGCGCGGAGCGCCGCTACACCCCCTTCCAGGCGGCCCGCAGCGCGGGCGTCTCCATGGAGCTGGCCTCCCGCTTCTGGCGGGCCATGGGCTTCGCCGACATCGGGCAGGCCAAGGCGCTCACCGAGGCCGACGTGCTGGCCCTGCGGCGCCTGGCCGGTCTGGTGGAGGCGGGCCTGCTCAGCGAGGCGATGGCCGTGCAGGTGGCCCGCTCCA
Source organism: Streptomyces sp. NPDC006134 (assembly GCF_040628835.1). Taxonomy (NCBI): domain Bacteria; kingdom Bacillati; phylum Actinomycetota; class Actinomycetes; order Kitasatosporales; family Streptomycetaceae; genus Streptomyces; species Streptomyces sp. NPDC006134. Next base: position 5,437 of record NZ_JBEXTV010000029.1, read on the forward strand.
CCGGGCAGACCACCGCCCGGTTGGCCGAATGGCAGATCGACTCCTTCCTGGAGGGCCTGACCGAGCCGCCCGAGCCCGGCATGACCCGCACCGAGGTCACGTATCCCCTGATCGAGCTGCTCCTGCCGGAGCTGGAGGAGTTCCTCGTCTACGTCTGGCGGCGCCAGCTCGCCGCCGCCACCGGCCGCGTCGTGCAGGCCGCCGACGACGAGGAGATGGTCGACCGGCGCCTGGCCGTCGCCTTCGCCGACCTGGTCGGCTTCACCCGGCTGACCCGCCGCATGGAGGAGGAGGAACTCGGCGAGCTCGTCGAGGCCTTCGAGACCACCGCCGCCGACCTGGTGGCGGCACGCGGCGGCCGGCTCATCAAGACCCTCGGCGACGAGGTGCTGTACGCCGCCGACGACGCGGGCACGGCCGCCGAGATCGCCCTGCGCCTCATCGAGACCCTGGCGAACGACGAGACGATGCCGGAGCTGCGCGTCGGCATGGCCTTCGGCACGGTCACCACCCGCATGGGCGACGTCTTCGGCACCACCGTGAACCTGGCCTCCCGGCTCACCTCCATAGCCCCCCGCGACGCCGTCCTCGTCGACAGCGCCTTCGCCCAGGAGCTCATCCGCACCGGGGACGCCCCGGCCTCCGAGGCGCAGGCGGCCGAGGAAGCCGCCGCCGCGGAGAAGGAGGGCACGGAGCCGCCGGCGTACCGCTTCGCCCTCCAGCCGATGTGGCAGCGGCCGGTGCGCGGGCTCGGCGTGGTCGAGCCGTGGCTGCTGAACCGGCGCGGCGGGGAGTCCTAGCGCCGTCCCTGCCGTTCCTGCCGTCCCTTCCCTGGCCGTCGCACGCTCCGGGGGCTGCGGAGGCTACGGGTCCGGGGCTGCGGAGGCTACGGGTCCGGGGGCTATGGGCGCTATGGATCCGGGGGCTATGGGGGCTATGAGGCCGGGGGCCATGGGGGCCACGGGGCCCGTCAGTCGTCGCCGCCCCGGAAGTCCAGGCACAGGTCGATGACCGGTACGCACAGACCGGGCCGGTCCGGCTCCGGGGACGGCGTGGGGCGGGGCGGGGCCGGTGCCGGAGCGGACGGGGGACGCGGCGAGGGGAGCTCCGAGTGCGGCGGGCGAGGGGCCGGGGGCCGCGCGCCGTCCGGTTCACCCGGTGCCGCGGAGGGGCCCCGGGCGCTCGGCCCGTCCGGTCCGTCCGGTCCGTCCGGTCCGTTCGGGGTGTTCGGAAGGTGGGGGATGGTCGTCCCCTTCCCGGTGTCCCCGGTGTCCCCGGTGTTCCCGGCGTCCGGCGTGGTGCCGTCTGGGGCGGGGGCCGGTGTGCGGCCGGGGGCCGTGGACGCCCGCAAGCCGCCCATGGCGGAGGTCGCCGAGGGGCTCGGCCGGCCCGCGCCCGGCGCGGTTCCCCCGCCCGGCACCGGGGCCGTGACCGGAGCCGGGTCCGTGACCGGGTGCGAGGGCGCGGCCTGCGCGGTATCGGAGCCGCCCGTGCCCGGGTCCGGGACGATGCGTACGAGGCTCAGGGCGCCGGCCGCCAGCGCGAGGCCGCCCGCGCCGAGCAGCAGCCTGCGGGGGCGGGGCGGCCGGCGGTGACGGCCGCGTGGCCCCCACGGGCGGGGCACCGCGGCGTCCGGCGGGGGCGGTGCCGTCCCGGAACCGGGGCAGTGGTGCGGTGTGGCCGGTGTGTCCGTCGTCATCGTGTTCCCTCCCCGGAGCGCACACCCCCCGGTGCGCCGTGGCGAGCGCACGCTATGCGCTCCCCGGGCGCGGGCGAGCGGAAGTCGGCGGACTGTCACTCGAACGGGTACGCGGGCGGTGGGGCGGGAACCGGGCGTCCCGCCTTCCCCCGCGCGGCCGGCCCTGCGATGATCGGAAGCGGTCTTGTTAACTGGCGTTAACCGGAGGGTGTCATGAGCGAGGAGCGGTTCGGGGAGTTCGTCCTGGTGCGGCGGCATGCGGACGGGCATGTCGCGGAGCTCGCGCTCGACCGGCCGAAGGCCATGAACGCCGTCTCGACCGAGATGGCCCGGTCCCTCACCGCCGCCTGCGCGGCGCTGGGCGGCGACCGGAACGTACGGGCCGTGGTGCTGACCTCGACGCACGAGCGGGCGTTCTGCGTCGGGGCCGACCTGAAGGAGCGGAACTCCTTCAGCGACGCCGACCTGCTGCGGCAGCGGCCCGTGGCGCGGGCGGCGTACACCGGTGTGCTGGAGCTGCCGGTGCCGGCGATCGCGGCCGTGCACGGGTTCGCGCTGGGCGGCGGGTTCGAGCTGGCGCTGTCGTGCGACCTGATCGTCGCCGACCGTACGGCCGTGGTGGGGCTGCCCGAGGTGTCCGTCGGGGTGATCCCCGGCGGTGGCGGGACGCAGCTGCTGCCGCGGCGGGTGGGGGCGGCCCGGGCGGCCGAGCTGGTCTTCACGGCACGCCGGGTCCAGGCCGCGGAGGCGGCGGAGCTGGGGCTCGTCGACCAGCTGGTGGACGAGGGACGGGACCGGGAGGAGGCGCTGGCGCTGGCGTCCCGGATCGCCGCGAACTCGCCCGTCGGGCTGCGGGCGGCCAAGAAGGCGCTGCGGCTCGGACACGGGCTGGACCTGCGGGCCGGGCTGGAGATCGAGGACGCGGCGTGGCGGACGGTGGCGTTCTCGGGGGACCGGGCGGAGGGGGTCGCGGCGTTCAACGAGAAGCGCGCGCCGCGGTGGCCGGGGGAGTGACGGAAAGGGCAGGAGGGACAGGAGGGACAGGAGGGGGAGGAGGAACCGGAGGAACGGGAGGAACCGGAGGAACGGGAGGAGAGGGGCGTAGTGAGTGGCCGGGGAGGGGGAAAGGGGGCGGGTGATCCCCGTTCGCCGCATCAATGTCCCGGTTTGTCTCGATCCTCCCTAGCCTGGAGTGATGGGTGGTGAGGACAGCCGACTCGCGGCCGTGGTGGCGCTGGCACAGGGCATGGCGGCGGCGCGCAGCTCCCGTGAGACGTGGCGCGCGGCGGCCACCGGGGCGTGCCGGGCGCTGGGCGGGAGCTTCGCCGCGCTGTCGGTGTGGGAGCGGGAGCTGGGCCGGCTGCGCGTCCTGGTGAACGTCGGGGAGCGGGTGGACGGCGAGGAGGAGTTCCCGGACGACGAGTCCTACCCGGTGCACCAGTTCGCGGAGATCACCGAGTTTCTGCACGAACGCTGGGCCGGGGGCGGCGAGCCCGGCGCCTGGGTGGAGACCGCCGAAGGCCCGGCCGCCGGACGCCCCGGCTACGTCCACCAGCGCGTCGCCGCCCTGCGCCGCCGCGGACGCGGCTGCTGCGTGGTCGCGCCGATCGTGCTGCACGGGCGGGCCTGGGGCGAGCTGTACGTCGCCCGCCCGGCCGGCGCCCCCCTCTTCGCCCGGGCCGACGCCGACTTCGCCACCGTCCTGGCCTCCGTCGCCGCCGCCGGCATCGCCCAGACCGAGCGGCTGGAGGAGGTGAAGCGGCTGGCGTTCACCGACGCGCTCACCGGGCTCGCCAACCGCCGCGCCGTCGACGCCCGCCTGGACGAGGCGATCGAGCGGCACCGCCGGGAGGGGGTCGTCGTCAGCCTCGTCGTCTGCGACCTCAACGGGCTCAAGCGGGTCAACGACACCTGCGGGCACGCGACCGGCGACCGGCTCCTGGAGCGTTTCGGGACGGTGCTGTCGCTGTGCGGCGCCATGGTGCCGGGCGCGCTCGCGGCCCGCCTCGGCGGCGACGAGTTCTGCCTGCTCGCGGTCGGGCCGCCCGCCGACGCGGTGGTCAAGGCGGCCGACGAACTGTGCCGCCGTGCCGCCGAGATGGAGCTCGGTGACGGTGTGGCCTGCGGGGTCGCCTCCACCGAGGACCCGATCGGGCCCGTGGTCTCCGCCCGCCGGCTGTTCCGGCTCGCCGACGCCGCCCAGTACCGCGCCAAGGCCGAGCGGGCGACCCGGCCGGTCGTCGCCGGCCGCGAGGGGCCCGAGGACCCCGTCGTACGGCTCGCGGACGAGCCGTCCCGGGGGGCGGACGGGGAGCGCCGCCGGTTCCGGGGGCGGCACTCGCCGGAGTGACACCGGGCGGTGACTCCGGACGGTGACTCCGGAGGGACGACTCCGGAGGGACGACTCCGGAGAAAAGGGCCGCCGGTTCCGGGCCGGCGGGGTGAGTCAAAGGTCCGTCAAGTCGCTCACGTGCCCAGGCGTTCGCGGCGCACCGAGTAGACGACGAACCCGGCGCCGAGTGTGAGGAAGAGCGTGCCGCCGACGACGTACGGCGTGCTGTCGAAGCTGCCGGTGTCGGCCAGCCGGGCCTCCTCGCCGGTGGTCGTCGCATGTGCCACGGTGGTGACCCGAGCCTGCTCTGTGACCTGCGAAGACGGGGTCGCCGAGGACGCCTGCAGCGCCGGGTCGTCCGGTGTCGCGTTCGCGGACGGGACGAACCACAGGGCGCACAGCAGGCTGCCCGCGGCGGTGGCGGTCAGCAACGAACGGCGAGCGGATGACACGGAATATCGATCCCCTTGTGGCGCTGGCGAATTGGCCGTGTGGGGCGATGTTAGTGAAAGGCGCGGGTCACGGGAAAGTCACGGGAGCCGACGGCCGTACGCTCCGCACATGAGCACTCCAGAGACATCACGTTTTCTGCGCCTTCGCGTGGAACTCGTCCTCGCGGTGGACGACGAGGAGGCGGTCACCGGCGCCGCGCTGCAGCGGATCGCCGGCGACCCCGACATGCCCGGCGAGGAGCAGACGCATGCGCAGAACGCAGTGACGGAAGACACCGCGGAGGCCCTGGCCTATCTCGTGGACCCGTTCGACCTGGTCAGCGAGGTGCCGGGGATCGAACTCCAGCAGGCCTCGTGGAGCAGTGAGCGAATCGACTACGACCCCGACTCGCCCGAGTGGGACCTCGACGAGGATGATGGCGGGCAGGACGACGCGGAAGACGCGGAAGACGCGGACGTAGAGGACGCGGAAGACGCGGACGGCGTGCGGAGGACGGCCGGCTGACGCGGCGGGGGGAGGACGCGGCCCCCGGGCGGCAACCGCCGTCCGGGGGCCCGTCGTCTCCGGGGATGTACGGGCCGCGCCCGCACCGTCCCGGGGGGTGCGGCGGACGCGACAGGGGACGTGGTGTGTCCCACACATACCAGGGATGTGGAACCGGGCGAACCGGTCGTAACGTTGGACGTTTGTGACGGGGTATCCCGGGGTTTTCCGGGAATCGGCAACGATGGAGAAGCGTGTGATGACCAACAGTAGGCGGCGCAAGGGCCTGGCGGCCGCGTCCGCACTGCTCGGCGGTGTGCTGGTGCTCTCGGCCTGTTCCGGCGGCGACGACGGCGCCTCCGGTGGGAGCGACGGCTCCTCGCAGGCCACGGTCGACAAGGCGGCGGCCGAGAAGACGTCCGAGGCCCAGATCGAGATCACCCCCAAGGACGGCTCGTCCAACGCCTCCATCAACAACTCCGCCACGGTGACCGTGCGCAAGGGCACGCTCACGCAGGTCAAGATGGTCACGACCGACGGCACCGAGGTCAGCGGCCAGATATCCGCCGACAAGAAGAGCTGGAAGCCCACCGGCCAGCTGGAGCGGGCCACCACCTACAAGGTGAGCGCCACCGCGACGGACTCCGAGGGCCGCGCCGCGCACGAGAACGCGTCCTTCACCACGGTCTCCCCGGCCAACAGCTTCATCGGCACCTTCACCCCGGACGACGGCACCACGGTCGGCGTCGGCATGCCCGTGTCGATCAACTTCGACAAGGCGATCACCAACAAGGCCGCCGTCCAGAAGGGCATCACGGTCAGCACGACCAGCGGCCAGGAGGTCGCCTGCCACTGGTTCAACGCCAACCGCATGGACTGCCGCCCCGAGAACTACTGGCAGGAGGGCTCGACCGTCACCCTGAAGCTGGCGCTCGACGGAGTCGAGGGCGCCGACGGCGTCTACGGCGTCCAGCAGAAGACGGTCACCTTCAAGATCGGCCGCAACCAGGTCTCCTACGTCGACGCGCAGACCAAGCAGATGAAGGTCACGCAGGACGGCAAGGTCGTCCGGACCATCCCCATCTCCGCCGGCTCGCCCGAGAACAAGACGTACGAGGGCCAGATGGTGATCTCCGAGAAGTTCAAGGAGACCCGGATGAACGGCGCGACGGTCGGCTTCACCGACGACGACGGCGAGGGCGAGTACGACATCAAGGACGTGCCGCACGCCATGCGTCTGAGCACCTCCGGCACCTTCATCCACGGCAACTACTGGGGTGCCAAGTCCATCTTCGGCAGCGCCAACACCAGCCACGGCTGCGTGGGCCTGTCCGACACCAAGGGCGCCAACGACCCGAACACGCCGGGTGCCTGGTTCTACAACAACTCCCTCATCGGTGACGTGGTCGTCGTCCAGAACACCGGCGACAAGACCATCGCCCCGGACAACGGCCTCAACGGCTGGAACATGAGCTGGGAGCAGTGGAAGGCGGGCTCGGCGATCTGACGCCCTCGCACCGCCCGGCCCCATCGCGTGGTGGGCCGCACGTCCTGATCATGTGGTGGGCCGCACGGCCCGATCGCGTGGTGGGCCGTGCGGCCCAATCCGGCGGCGATGTAACGAAGTTCGCGGTGATGTAACGCCGCCCGTCGATTGCGTAACAGTTGGCAGGCGATTGCCCTGCCGCGCCTCGTATCGGCCCCTTTTCCCTTGAGTGCCTGATCACCCCTCGGCATACTGCCCCTTCCGGGGGGTGCACGTGTGTGCGAGACCACCCCCGGCCGGGTGAACGGGGATATCCGCCCGGTACTTCTGCAAGGGGGAAACTTGCGCAGACAAGTGAAGAGAGCATGCGGGGCGACCGTCGCCACGGCGGTGGCCGTGGCCCTCGCGGCGGGCATGACCGGCCCGGCCGCGGCACAGGGGGAGGGGACGACGGCCGGTGCCGCCGCCCGGGCCTCGGTCACCGGACAGCAGCGCGTCACGCTGATCACCGGCGACCGGGTCGTCGTGGACGCCAAGGGCCGGGTCACCGGCCTGGAGCGGGCGAAGGGCCGTGAGCACATACCCGTCCAGATACGCAGGACCGACGGGCACACGCTCGTCGTCCCGGCCGACGCCGCCCGCCTGGTCGCCGACGGCAAGCTGGACCAGCGTCTGTTCGACGTCACCGAACTCACCGAGTCCGCCACCCGCAAGGCCCAGAAGAAGGGCCTGAAGGTCATCGTCGGCTACCGGGGGGCCGCCGCCGGCGCCAAGGCCGACGTCCGCGACGCGGGCACCGTGCGCCGCACCCTGAAGTCCCTCAACGCGGACGCGGTGCAGACCCCGCACGAGGACGCCCCCGAGCTGTGGGACGCGGTCACCGACGGCGACAGCACCGCCTCCGGCATCGCGCACGTCTGGCTCGACGGCGTCCGCAAGGCCAGCCTCGACACGTCGGTGCCGCAGATCGGCGCGCCCAAGGCGTGGGCCGCCGGCTACGACGGCAAGGGCATCAAGATCGCCGTCCTGGACACCGGCGTCGACACCACCCACGCCGACCTGAAGAACCAGGTCGTCGCCTCGAAGAACTTCTCCGTCTCGCCCGACGCGACCGACAAGTACGGCCACGGCACGCACGTCGCCTCCATCGCGGCCGGCGCCGGCCCGAAGTACAAGGGTGTCGCCCCCGGCGCCAAGCTGCTCAACGCCAAGGTGCTCAGCGACGACGGCTTCGGCGACGACTCCGGCATCCTCGCCGGCATGGAGTGGGCGGCCGAGCAGGGCGCCGACATCGTCAACCTCAGCCTGGGCGGCATGGACACCCCCGAGATCGACCCGCTGGAAGCGCAGGTGAACAAGCTCTCCGAGCAGAAGGGCATCCTGTTCGCCATCGCCGCCGGCAACGAGGGCGAGTTCGGCGACCAGACCGTCGGCTCGCCGGGCAGCGCCGCCTCCGCCCTGACCGTCGGCGCGGTCGACGACAAGGACCGGCTCGCGGACTTCTCCAGCCGCGGCCCCGGCATGGACGGCGCCCTCAAGCCGGACGTGACCGCGCCCGGCGTCGACATCACCGCCGCCTCCGCGAAGAACAGCGTCATCGCCCAGGAGGTCGGCGAGAAGCCGGCCGGGTACGTCACCATCTCCGGTACGTCGATGGCGACCCCGCACGTCGCGGGCGCCGCCGCGCTCCTCAAGCAGCAGCATCCGGACTGGACGTACGCCGAGCTGAAGGGCGCGCTGACGGGCTCGGCCAAGAGCGGGAAGTACACCCCGTTCGAGCAGGGCTCCGGCCGCATCCAGGTCGACAAGGCAGCCGCGCAGACCGTGGTCGCCGACCCGGTGTCGGTCGGCTTCGGCGTGCAGCAGTGGCCGCACACCGACGACAAGCCGGTCACCAAGCAGCTGACGTACCGCAACCTCGGCACCGAGGACGTCACGCTCACCCTCTCCATGACCGCCCTCGACCCCAAGGGACGCCCGGCGCCCGCCGGCTTCTTCAAGGCGGACGCGGACAAGGTCACCGTCCCCGCGGGCGGCACGGCCTCCGTCGGCCTCACCGCCGACACCCGGCTGGGCGGCACGCTCGACGGCGCCTACTCGGCGTACGTCACGGCGACCGGCGGCGGGCAGACCGTCCGCACGGCGGCGGCGGTGCAGCGCGAGGTGGAGTCCTACGACGTCACCGTCAAGCACATCGGCCGGGACGGCCGGCCCACGGACCGGCACAACACCATGCTCGGCGGCTACGGCGGCCTGGGCGACGGCCGCTTCTACCAGGTCCCGGCCGCCGGCACCGCCACGGTGCGGGTGGTCAAGGGCACGTACCTGCTGGACGCCTGGATCACCAAGGACGTCGAGTCGTTCGCGGGCGGCGTCGACTGGCTGGTGCAGCCCAAGCTGAACGTCACCAGGAACACCACGGTGACGCTCGACGCGCGCACCGCCAAGCCGGCCCGCATCACGATCCCGGACGCCAAGGCCAAGCAGTTGTCCGCGATGGTCAGCTACTACTACGACCCGGCGGGCGGCGCCGGCCTGGGCCTCGGCTCCTTCGCCGACCTGCGCATCGCCCACGTCGGCCCCGAGGTCGCCGACGGTCTCCAGCAGACCTGGTACGGCCAGTGGACCAAGGGCGAGGACACCGAGTACGACGTGGCCACCACGGCCACGGTCAGGAAGCTCCAGGGCGACAAGGTCCGGCACTTCAAGGCGAGCGAGCTCGCCCGGGTGAAGAACAACCTCGGCGCCACCGCCCCCGGCAAGACCGGCGGCCTCACCCCCCTGGGCGAGTTCCCCGAGGACATCGTCTTCGGCAACGCCGTCGAGCAGAAGCTGCCCGGCGCGCGCACGCTGTACCTGTCGACGTCCGACAAGATCAAGTGGTCGTTCGACTTCGAGCAGTACAACGGCCGGGACGCCGAGGGCTGGCCGGTCGTCGAGGCCGTCTACACGCTGGGCGCCCCGCAGACCTTCCGGGCGGGCCGGTCGTACACGAAGACCTTCAACACGGCGGTCTTCGGCCCGCACCTGAGCGCGGACTACGGCATCTTCCGCGAGGAGAACCACCTCTACGGCGAGCTGCCGCTGTTCGCCGACGGCCAGACCCACGCCGGCTCGTCGGACTTCACCTCGGCCGTCACCACCCTCTACCGCAACGGCACCAAGATCGGCTCGAACGAGGACCCGCTCTTCGGCGAGGAGGCCTTCGAGGTCCCGGCGGGCGACGCCGAGTACCGGCTGACGACGTCCGTCCAGCGCAGCGCCCGCGTCGCGGCGGCCTCCACCCGCATCGACGCGAGCTGGACCTTCCGCTCCAAGCGCACCGCCGACACCACCCAGCTGCCCGCCTCCACGGTCCGCTTCGACGCGGCCACCGGCCTGGACGGCAAGGCCCCGGCCGGCAAGACGGCCGTCGTCCCGGTCACCGTCGAGGGCGCGGCCAAGGGCGGCAACCTCAAGTCGCTGCTGGTGTACGTGTCGTACGACCACGGCAAGAACTGGAAGAGGGTCACCGTCAAGGGCGGCAAGATCACCGTCAAGAACCCGGCGAAGGGGAAGGCGATCTCCTTCCACGCCAAGATCGCCGACAAGAAGGGCAACAAGTCGACCCTGTCGATCTACAACGCGTACTACGGCAAGTAGGCACGCACCCAGGCCCGTACGTCCGTAAGCCCGTAGGTCCGTAGGTACGCGGGCCGCGGCGGACGGACCGTGAGCGCACGGCCTGTCCGGGCCCCGGGACTCCCGGGGTTCCGGACAGGCCGTCCGCGTGTCATCGACGTCCCGGGACGGCACACCTAGGGCGCCGGCGCCGCGGTCCCCGCCCCCGAGCGCGTCGCGTCCGCCCCCCAGCTCGCCAGCAGGCGCAGCGCCTCGGCCGACGGGGAGCCCGGTTCGGCGTGGTACGTGATCAGGGACTGCTCGCTGTCGTCGACGAGCTGGAACGTCTCGAACGACAGGGTCAGCTCACCGGCCAGCGGATGCCGCAGCCGCTTCACCCCGTAGCTCTTCTCCTTCACGTCGTGCGTGGCCCACAGCCGCCGGAACTCCTCGCTCTTCACGGACAGCTCGCCCACCAGGGCCGCCAGCCGCGGGTCGTCCGGATGGCAGCCCGCGTCCATGCGCAGATAGCTGACCACGTCGGACGCCTTCTGCTCCCAGTCCACGAACAGCTCGCGGTAGGCGGGCCGCAGGAACACCAGCCGCGCCCAGTTCCGCTCCTGCGCCGGCAGCTCGTCCCAGTCGCCGAAGAGGGCCGCCGCCGCCCGGTTCCAGGCCAGGACGTCGGTGCGCCGACCCGTGATGTACGCGGGCACACCGTCGAGGGAGTCCAGCAGGTGCCGCAGCGCGGGCCGCACCTGCCGCGTGCGCGCCGCCGCCTTCCTCTTGTGCTGCTTCGGCTTGGCCAGATGCGTCAGGTGCGCGTGCTCGGCGTCGCTCAGCCGCAGCGCGCGGGCGATGGAGTCCAGCACCTCCGCCGACACGTTCTGCCCGTTGCCCTGCTCCAGGCGTGTGTAGTACGCCACCGACACCCCGGCCAGCTGCGCCAGCTCCTCCCGGCGCAGCCCCGGCACCCGGCGGCGGTGCCCGTACGCCGGCAGCCCCACGTCCTGGGGCTTCAGCCGGGCCCGCCGGGAGCGCAGGAACTCGCTGAGCTCGGCACGCCGGTCCAGGCCCCCACCGGCCTCGCGCACGGAAGCGGCCGGATCTGATGCCTCAGATGCATCAAGTGCATCAGGTGCATCAGGTGCATCGGATGCATCAGGTGCATCGGATGCATCAGGTGGAACGGATGCATCAGGTGGAACGGATGCATCAGGTGGAGCGGATGGAACGGGTGGAGCGGATGGAACGGGTGGATCGGGCTGTGCGTCCATATATCCAGTATTCACGGTCGCACACACGGCAGTCTGACCCCGCCAGTGGTACGCACGGCGAACGTAGGCAAAGCCGTGGTCTGGGTGGGTCCCGGCCGTTTTGGCAGGCTGGACGCCATGCCCGGCGGAAAGGCAGCCGGGCACGCACCACCTCTGCTAGGAGACCCCGGCATGACCACCCCTGTTGCCGCGTACGCCGCCCCCGCCGCCAAGGCTCCGCTGGAGCGCACCACCATCGAGCGGCGCGAGGTCGGTGCGTACGACGTCCTGATCGACATCAAGTTCGCCGGTATCTGCCACTCCGACATCCACCAGGTCCGCGAGGGCTGGGGCGAGGCGATCTTCCCGATGGTCCCCGGTCACGAGATCGCGGGCGTGGTCTCCCAGGTCGGTTCCGGCGTGACCGGGTTCGCCGTCGGCGACCGGGTGGGCGTCGGCTGCATGGTCGACTCCTGTCGCACGTGCGAATACTGCAAGGCGGGCCTGGAGCAGTACTGCGTCGAGGGCGCCGTGATGACGTACAACGCCATCGGCAAGGACGGGCAGCCCACCCACGGCGGCTACGCGCAGAAGATCGTCGTCGACGAGAACTACGTCGTCCGCATCCCCGACGGGCTGGCCCTGGACGAGGCCGCGCCCCTGCTGTGCGCCGGCATCACCACGTACTCCCCGCTGAAGCACTGGAACGCCGGCCCCGGCAAGAAGGTCGCCGTCGTCGGCATGGGCGGCCTCGGCCACCTCGGCGTCAAGATCGCCCACGCTCTCGGTGCCGAGGTGACCGTCCTGTCGCAGTCCCTGCGCAAGAAGGACGACGGCCTGAAGCTGGGCGCCGACCACTACCACGCCACCAGCGACCCGGCCACCTTCGAGCAGCTCGCGGGCACCTTCGACCTGATCCTCTCCACGGTCTCGGCCCCGCTCGACTTCGGCGCGTACCTGGGGCTGCTGAAGACGGACGGCGCCCTGGTGAACGTCGGCGCCCCGGAGGAGCCGGTCTCCCTCAACCTCTTCTCGCTGATCGGCGGCCGCAAGACCCTCGCCGGCTCCAGCATCGGCGGCATCCGCGAGACCCAGGAGATGCTGGACTTCTGCGCCGCGCACGGCATCGGTGCCGAGATCGAGCTGATCGCCGCGTCGGAGATCAACGAGGCGTACGAGCGGGTGCTCGCCAGCGACGTCCGCTACCGGTTCGTGATCGACACGGCGACGATCTGACGCGGGACCGCCCGCAGGCCCGCCCGCCGTCGGCGTGACCGGAGACCGAGGACGGAAGGCGGAGTCCGGTCACGCCGGAGGACGGATGGTGGGGCGGGGACGGGCCGCCTGGCGTGGGCAGGGCCGCACCCAGCCGTGCGGCCGGCGGCCGTGAGCCGACGGCCGCGCGCCGGAAGCAGGGAGGCCCGCACGATGACCGTCCAGCTGAACCACACCATCGTCGCCGCACGCGACAAGAAGGCGTCGGCGCGGTTCCTCGCCGGCCTCCTCGGCCTGGAGGTGGGGCCGCCCTACGGCCCCTTCCTCCCGGTCGGGATCCCCAACGGCGTGACCCTCGACTACCTGGACACCGACGGCGAGATCACGCCCCAGCACTACGCCTTCCTGGTCTCGGAGGACGAGTTCGACGCGATCTTCGCCCGGGTCCGGGAGGCGGGGCCGGCGTACTGGGCGGACCCGTTCCACCGCCGGCCCGGCGAGATCAACCACAACGACGGCGGCCGGGGGGTCTACTTCGACGACCCCGACGGCCACCGCCTGGAACTCCTCACCAGGCCGTACGGCAGCGGCGGCTGACGCCCGTGCCCCGGAGCGCCACGTCCGGGACCCGCTCGGAGACGGGCGCCGGCCGCCGCGGGGCGGCCGTCAGGCGGCGCCCGCCGTGACCCTCGCCGTCTCCGAGCGGAAACCGTGGCCGACCTCCGGGGCGAGGCCGTGGTAATGGCGGAAGTTGTAGATGAGCGGGCTCCACACGGCGGGGTCGATGTGCTGCGTGCCCGGCACGACGATGCGCTCGTCGGCGTGGACGCGCAGCACCTCGCACTCGACACTGAAGAACAGGCCCGCCCCGCCCGGTGTCAGCGCCTGGGCACGCGCCTCCAGCTGCAGGGCGCACTCGGCGACGCGCGGCGGCCTCACCAGGTCCGAGGCGACCGGGGTGAATCCGGCCGCGGCGAACTTGTCCCGCTCGTACCGGTAGACCGCCCGCTTGCTCTCCGGCACGGGGTGGGCGCCGGTGAGCGGTGCGAGGCGCTCCACCCGCTCCCACAGCTCCGGCGACGCCACGCTGATCACCAGTTCCGGACGCGCCGCGAGGTTGTGCGCGGTCTGGCTCTCCCGGCCCAGGCCCAGCACGACGTGCTGCCCCAGCGCCCACGCGGAGGAGATCGGGGCGAGGTTGGCGGAGCCGTCGTCGTTCTCGGTGGTCAGCAGGACCACGGGCGTGCCGAAGTACAGGATGCTCGGCCGGACCACTCGGTGGGTGTCAGTCGTCATGCGCACGACGCTAGGAGCGGAACGTTTCGGCACACGCCGAAACGTCGGCGGCGGCCGTCGGCGACACTGACGGCGTGACCGGTTCCGAGGACGTCCGTGAGGCCGCCCACGCCGAGGAACCCGACATCGCCTCCCTGGGCGCGCTGCCGGCCGACCGCACGCGCGCCGCCTTCTGCCTGGCGCTGCTCGACGGCCGCGCCTGGACGGCGACGGAACTGGCACGGCTGGCCGGCGTCGCGCCCTCGACGGCCACCGGCCACCTGAACCGGCTGGTGACCGGAGGGCTGCTGACCGAGGAGCGCAGGGGGCGGCACCGGTACGTGCGGCTGGCGGACTCCGGCGCCGCCGAGATGATCGAGGCCCTGGCGGCACGGGCACCGCACCGGCTCGTCCCGGTCCGTTCGCTCACCGCCGCCCGCAGGCACCGCGCCATGGGCTTCGCCCGCGTCTGCTACGACCACCTGGGAGGCTCCCTGGCCGTGGCGATCACCGACGCCATGACCGCGCGGGCGCTGCTGAGCCGGGAGTCCGGCCCGGCCCTCACGCCGTCCAGCCGCGCGTGGCTGCGGGTCCTGGGCATCGCCCAGGACCCGGCACCGCACGTGCGCACGTGCCTGGACTGGACCGAACGGCGCCCGCACCTGGCGGGCGCGGTGGCGGCGGCCGTGTTCCGTCACGCCCTGCGGGAGACCTGGCTCGCACCCGCCGATGGCTCCCGCGTCGTACGGCTGACGGACGAGGGACGCGAGGCGTTCCGCCACCACCTGGGCCTCGGGGACGGGGCGCTCACCGGCTGACGGGTGGACGGCAATCCCGAGGACCCCGGGAAGACCGGCGCCCGTCCTGCGAATTCCCGAGCCCGCGCTCAGCCGTCAGCCGCCGGCCGTCACCCGTCCGCTTTGGCCACGCCGACCGGGCAGGACACGCCCGTGCCGCCGATTCCGCAGTACCCCGCCGGGTTCTTGTCCAGGTACTGCTGGTGGTACGCCTCGGCCGGGTAGAACGGGCGGCCCTGGGCCGGGAGGATCTCCGTGGTGATCGTGCCGTGGCCGGAGGCCGTCAGGACCCGCTGGTAGGCCGCCCGGGAGGCTTCGGCGGCCTCGGCCTGGGCGGGGGTGTGGGTGTAGATCGCCGAGCGGTACTGGGTGCCGACGTCGTTGCCCTGGCGGAAGCCCTGCGTGGGGTCGTGGGACTCCCAGAAGGTCTTCAGGAGCTCCTCATAGGAGATCGTCTTCGGGTCGTAGACGACGCGGACGGCCTCCGTGTGGCCGGTCAGGCCCGAGCAGACCTCTTCGTAGGTGGGGTTCTCCGTGTAGCCGCCCTGGTAGCCGGCCAGGGTCGTCCAGACCCCCGCCGGGAGCTGCCAGAACTTGCGCTCGGCGCCCCAGAAGCAGCCCAGGCCGAAGTCGGCGGTCTCCAGGCCCTCGGGGTAGGGGCCCAGGAGCGGGTTGCCGAGGACGGTGTGACGGTCGGGGACCGTGAACGCCGGCTCCGGGCGGCCGGGCAGCGCCTGCTCGGGGGTCGGCATCTGGGGGGTGCGGTGGGACAGGAACATGCGGTCTCGTCTCCAATCGGGGCGACGACCGGATCAACGTACGGGGAAGGGCCGGAATTCCGGCCCCCGCCACCCGGACCGGCGCGCGGGTCAGTGGGGCAGGTTCGCCGGGCTGCCGCCGTTGGCCTCGAAACCCGCCACCGCCAGCGCCCGGTAGACCGCGAACTCCGCCGCCGGGTCCGGGGACAGCGTCCAGGGCAGGGCGCCGACGTGGCCGTCGATGTGTATGAGCTGGTTCATGGCCTCCGCCCAGCGCTCGCCGCGGACCAGGAAGAAGACCAGCATGTGGCGGACGTGCGCGAGCATCGGGTCGTCGGGGCGGGCCGAGTGGACCGCGTGCAGCGCGCCGTGGATCGCCTTCGTGACGACCTCGCTCCGGTAGAAGCCGCTGACCAGGTTCACCTCGGGAAGGTGCTCGAACACTGCGAACAGCGGCATCGCGGCCAGCAGCGAGCCCCGGGGCGCGCGGGCCGCGGCGGCCTCGGCGAAGGAGTACGCCAGCTCCCGCGAGCCGTGCCACTTCTCGCACCAGTAGTGCAGCGCGGCCAGGTGGGCGCCCATGTGCGCCGGGGCACGGTCCAGGATCTTCAGCCAGAGCTGTTCGAACTCCTGGCGCGGGTAGCCCAGGCCGCGGGCCACCGACAGCTCGACGATGTACGGGACCGGGTCGCCGGGGGCCAGCAGCGCCGCGTCGCCGCACGCCGCCCTCGCCTCCTCCATGATGATCCGGAACTCGTCCGTGCCGGGCGCCGACGTCCGCCACGCCTGCTGCACCAGGAACTCGGCGTGCACCGCCGCGCCCCCGGCGTCCTTGGGCGCCTCGGTCCGCCACACCCGCAGCCACTGCCCGCCCGGGGGCTCGCTCACCCCGCCGGGCCGCTGGGCCAGCTCCAGCGACGCCGCGCCCGCGAAGGCCTGCACGCGCTGCCAGCGCAGCTCGCCCTCCGCCTCCGTACCGGCCAGGAGCTGCTGCGCCGCCCGGTAGTCCCCGGTCCGCTGGACGAGGTCCAGGACGTCCAGCAGGTCCTGGTCGGGGCCGGGCAGGCGGACGTCGAGCTCCTCCTCCCGCACGAACCCGTAGTGCGCGGGGTCGGCCGCGTCCGGGTGGCCCGGCGGCACCTGCTCGATCATGCCGCGCCGGCGTCGCAGGACGGGCAGCAGCACGAAGCCGAGCAGGACCAGTGCCATCAGGACCCAGAGAATTTCCATGCCTCAAGCGAACCAGACCCCGCCGACACTTGGCCAACCCGTGCGGCGGCCTTGTGGAAAACCCGCCGCGGCCGTTCGCGAACCCGCCGGGACCGTTCACCAACCCGCCGGGACCGCTCGCGCACTACGCTCGGGCCCATGAGCGACAGGCACATCAGTCAGCACTTCGAGACGCTCGCGATCCACGCGGGCAACACCGCCGACCCCCTGACGGGCGCGGTCGTCCCGCCGATCTACCAGGTGTCGACCTACAAGCAGGACGGCGTCGGCGGTCTGCGCGGAGGCTACGAGTACAGCCGCAGCGCCAACCCGACGCGCACCGCGCTGGAGGAGAACCTGGCCGCCCTGGAGGGCGGATGCCGCGGTCTGGCGTTCGCGTCCGGACTGGCGGCCGAGGACTGCCTGTTGCGCACGCTGCTGCGCCCCGGCGACCACGTGGTGATCCCCAACGACGCCTACGGCGGCACCTTCCGCCTCTTCGCCAAGGTCGCCGCCCGCTGGGGCGTGGAGTGGTCGGTGGCCGACAGCGGCGACCCCGCCGCCGTACGGGCCGCCCTCACCCCGCGGACCAAGGCCGTGTGGGTGGAGACGCCCTCCAACCCGCTGCTCGGCATCACCGACATCGCCGCCGTCGCCCAGGTCACCCGGGACGCGGGCGTGAAGCTGGTCGTCGACAACACCTTCGCCACGCCGTACCTCCAGCAGCCGCTCGCGCTCGGCGCGGACGTCGTCGTGCACTCCCTGACCAAGTACATGGGCGGGCACTCCGACGTCGTCGGCGGCGCGCTGATCGTCTCCGACCCGGAGCTCGGCGAGGAACTGGCGTTCCACCAGAACGCGATGGGCGCGGTCGCCGGCCCCTTCGACTCCTGGCTGGTGCTGCGCGGCACCAAGACCCTCGCCGTGCGGATGGACCGGCACAGCGAGAACGCCGCCAAGGTCGCCGAGATGCTCACCCGGCACGCGCGCGTGACGAGCGTCCTGTACCCGGGGCTGCCCGAGCACCCCGGGCACGAGATCGCCGCCAAGCAGATGAGGGCGTTCGGCGGCATGGTGTCGTTCCGCGTCGAGGGCGGCGAGGAGGCGGCCGTCGAGGTCTGCAACCGCGCGAAGGTGTTCACGCTCGGCGAGTCCCTGGGCGGCGTCGAGTCGCTCATCGAGCACCCCGGCCGGATGACCCACGCCTCCGCGGCCGGCTCCGCCCTGGAGGTCCCCGCCGACCTGGTGCGCCTGTCCGTCGGCATCGAGAACGCCGACGACCTGCTGGAGGACCTCCAGCAGGCGCTCGGCTAGGGACCGGACAGGGGTCGGCCGCCAGGGTCACCAGTCCGGCAGCGGCGGGGTCGTCTCCGACGGCGGCGGAGCCCAGGGGCGGGCGGTCAGCGCCCACACGGTGAACGCCACCGCCGCCGCGAGCAGCAGCAGCCACAGCAGGCGCCGGGCCGCCGTCCGGCGCCGCAGCATGCGCTCGCCGCGGCGCACGGCGTCCGCGTACAGCTCCGGCGGCACCCGCGGCGGCGACTCCTGCAGGAGCCGCCGTACGGCCGCCTCCCGCGCCGTCCGGTTCACGGCCGCCGCCCGGCGGCGGGCCGTCCCGGGACAGGCCCTCCTGGGACGAGTCCTCCTGGGACGGGTCCTCCTGGGACGGGTCGTCCTGGGGCGAGCCCTCCGGGGACGGGCTGTCCCGGGGTGGCGGCGCACGCGCGCGTGTGCCTCATGACGCCGCCGCCCCGGGGGCCGGCTCCCGCTCCACCGCCGGCGCCGGCTCCCGGGGCGGGCGGAGCACTGTCGTCGTCGCCCGTTCGCACAGCGTGTGGACGCGCTCCCCGGTCAGCCCCAGCAGGGCGGCCGTCTGCTCCTCGGCGACACCCTCGTACAGCCTGAGGACGAGGACCAGGCGTTCCAGCGGAGTCAGCCGGGCCAGCGCGCCGGCGGGGTGCGGCCGGGCCCGGCCCGGGGCGCCGTACCGGTGCCGGGCCTCGTGGGCGAAGCGGGTCGCCAGGTACTGGCGGGCGCGGTCGTAGGGGTCCTCGCCGCGCAGGCCGTCCCAGCGCGCGTACGTGTGCGCCAGGGCCAGGGTCAGCAGGTGCCGCGCGCGCGGGTTGTCGCCGGGCGCCTCGGCCGTCAGCAAGGTGGCGGCGTGCAGCAGCCGCCCCGCCGCGCCCGCGGCGAACGCCTGGAACTCCTCGGCCCGGCGGGCGTCCCGAAACGCATGCCGTTCTCGCACCGCGCCTCCCGCCTGAGGGCGACCCTGGGGAATCTGATGAACCTGGGGAACCTGGAGAAACAGACCCGGCCGGGTACGGGCGTGTGCCCGGCCGCGACGAGGGGTCCCGGTCTCATATGAGGCCAGAGGCGGTCCGCCGGTCAAGAGCCGGGCGAGGAACGGAAGACGGGATCTAGGAGGCCGGCGGTGCCTCGCCGCCCGGCATCCCCTGCGCCGACATCCGCGCGGACAGCGCGCCGTTGAAGCGGGTGAGCAGCGTGCAGAACGCCTCCCGCTCCTCGGGCGCCCAGTCCCGGGTCAGCTCGGCCATCAGCCGGCGCCGGGAGTCCCGTACCTCCTCCAGGCGCGCCGCCCCGCGCGGGGAGAGCTGGAGCACCACCGCGCGCCCGTCCTCGGGGTGCGAGGTGCGTTTGACCAGGCCGCTGTCGACGAGCGGGGCCACCTGCCGGGTGACGGTCGAGGAGTCGATCCCCATGCTCGCGGCGAGCGCCTTGACGCCCATCGGGCCTTCTTTGTCGAGCCGGTTGAGCAGGAGGTACGCGGCGCGGTCCATCGAGTTGCGCACCTGGCCGACTCCGCCGAGACGGGTCTGTTCGGCACGGCGGGCGAACACCGCCACCTCGTGCTGCAGCGTGTCCAGGAGACCGCTGTCACCGACGGTCGTCAGGTCCGTCGACATCTCAGGTGTTGTGGGCATGGCCGGAGGCTCACTTCGTGGAGGGCTGCTGGTTGGGGGACAGGGTACGCGGCCGGGCGGCGGGGCGTACCGGCGCTGCGCGAAGCCGGTCCCGCCCTGTGGTCACGGCCCGCCCCGGCGCCGGTGAACTGCGATGCTGGAACCATGAGCTACGGCACGGTCCCCTCCCTGCGCTCCGTCACCCTCGACGACGTGCGCGGCGCCCGGAAGATGCTCTCGGGCGTGGCGCGGGTGACGGCGATGGAGGGCAGCAGGCACCTGTCCCGGATGATCGGCGCGCCGGTGCACCTCAAGTGCGAGAACCTCCAGCGGACGGGGTCGTTCAAGCTGCGCGGTGCCTACGTCCGGATCTCCGGGCTGCTGCCCGAGGAGCGGGCCGCCGGCGTGGTCGCCGCGAGCGCCGGCAACCACGCGCAGGGGGTGGCCCTGGCGTCGACGCTGCTCGGGGTGGGGTCGACGGTGTTCATGCCGAAGGGCGCCCCGCTGCCGAAGATCAGCGCGACCCGGGAGTACGGCGCCGAGGTGCGCCTGCACGGCCAGGTCGTCGACGAGACGCTGGCCGCCGCGCAGGAGTACGCGGCCGAGACCGGCGCGGTCTTCATCCACCCCTTCGACCACCCCGACGTCATCGCGGGCCAGGGCACGGTCGGGCTGGAGATCCTGGAGCAGTGCCCCGAGGTGCGCACGATCGTCGTCGGCATCGGCGGGGGCGGGCTGGCGGCCGGGATCGCCGTGGCGGTGAAGGCGCTCAGGCCGGACGTGCGGATCGTGGGCGTGCAGGCCCAGGGCGCGGCGGCCTACCCGCCCTCGCTGGCCGCCGGGCGCCCGGTGGCGGTGGAGAACCCCGCGACGATGGCCGACGGCATCCGGGTCGGGCGGCCCGGCGACGTGCCGTTCGGGATCGTCGGCGACCTGGTCGACGAGGTCCGCACGGTCACCGAGGACGAGCTGTCCACCGCGCTGCTGCTGTGCCTGGAGCGGGCGAAGCTGGTCGTCGAGCCGGCCGGGGCGAGCCCGGTCGCGGCGCTGCTGAGCGAGCCCGGCGCCTTCGAGGGCCCGGTCGTCGCGGTGCTGTCCGGCGGCAACGTCGACCCGGTGCTGATGCAGCGGGTGCTGCGCCACGGCATGGCCGCGCAGGGCCGCTACCTGGCCGTCCGGCTGCGCCTGACGGACCGGCCGGGCGCCCTCGCCACGCTGCTCGGGGTGCTGTCGGCGGCCGACGCCAACGTCCTCGACGTCAGCCACGTACGGACCGACCCGCGGCTCGGGCTCACGGAGGCGGAGGTCGAGCTGCACCTGGAGACCATGGGCCCGGAGCACTGCGCCGAGGTGCGGCGGGCCCTGCGGGAGGCGGGGTACACGGTCAAGGCCTGAGCGGTGAGCGGAGGCGGCGGCACGGCACGGCCCCCCGGCGTCACGGGACGCCGGGAGGCCGTGGTGGTGAAGGGGCGGGTCAGCCGTTGTACGGCTCGGCCTTGAGGATCTTCACCGAGGCCGTCTTGCCGTTCGGCAGCTCGTACTCCGCGTCCTCGCCGACCTTGTGGCCGATGACGCCGGAGCCCAGCGGGGACTGCGGCGAGTAGGTCTCGATCTCGGAGCTGGCGTACTCGCGGGAGGCGAGCAGGAAGGTCAGCGTGTCGTCCTCGTCACCGTCGAAGGCGATCGTGACCACCATGCCGGGCGCCACCGCGCCGTTCGCCGCCGGCGGCTCGCCGACCTTGGCGGTCTCGAGCAGCTGGGTCAGCTGGCGCACACGGAGCTCCTGCTTGCCCTGCTCCTCCTTGGCCGCGTGGTACCCGCCGTTCTCACGCAGGTCGCCCTCCTCGCGCGCGGCGGCGATCTTCGCGGCGATCTCCGTGCGCGCGGGACCAGTAAGGTACTCAAGCTCGTCCTTGAGCTTGTTGTACGCCTCCTGGGTCAGCCAGGTGACGTTCTCGCTGGTCTGGGTCACAGGTGCTCCTCGTAGGTACTGGGAATACAAAGCATCGCCCTACCCAGAAGAATGTTCCTCCACAGGTGGGCGAAACCACGAGCCTAACAATTCAGGGGCGAAAGGGGGAGGACATAACTCCCAAGATTCACGTCAACGCAGGTCGGCGCGGACGTATTCCGGTCGATGTCAGTCGGCGTGGCAGCCGAGGAGCTCGGCCGTGGTGCCCCGGGCCTTGGTGCGGAGCGTGACGACCTGGTCGACGCGGGTGTCGTCCCGGTCGAAGCGGAAGTCGGCCCGGCCGACCTCGTCGCCGTCCTCCGCCTGGGACCGCAGGGTGCAGTAGCCCTCGGCGCCGGCGTCCTTGTGGACCTCCAGGTGGACCTCGACCGCGTCCTCGGAGGTGTCGAAGGTGATCACCTCGGCGCTGATCTTGTTCTGGCCGACGTAGTGGTAGCCGAAGTAGCCGACCAGGGCGAGCAGGAGCACCGCCAGGACGGCGCCGACGGTCTTGAGCGTGCGGTCGGCCCGTTCGTCCGAGGAGCGGCCGTAGCGGCCCTCGGGCGGTCGTGTGCTCGCCGTACTCATGATCGTCCTCTCGGCAGGGGCGGGACGGGATGTCCCGAAAGGGGCCCCGGAGCCCGGCTCCGGAATTATTCGCCCTCCGATTCGGTCACTATAGAAGCCCCCGCCTGCCACCCGACCGCCGCCCCGCGCGGACGCCCCTCGGGGCGGCACCTATTGGACTGCGCCGACACACAGGGCGCCGACTTGACCGAGGATTGAGTCTTGACTGACCAGCTGCGACTGATGGCCGTCCACGCCCACCCCGACGACGAGTCGAGCAAGGGCGCGGCCACCATGGCGAAGTACGTGTCCGAGGGGGTGGACGTGCTGGTGGTGACCTGCACGGGCGGAGAACGCGGCTCCATCCTCAACCCCAAGCTCCAGGGCGACACGTACATCGAGGAGCACATCCACGAGGTGCGCAAGAAGGAGATGGACGAGGCCCGGGAGATCCTGGGCGTCAAGCAGGAGTGGCTCGGCTTCGTCGACTCCGGCCTGCCCGAGGGCGACCCGCTGCCGCCGCTGCCCGAGGGCTGCTTCGCTCTGGAGGACGTCGACAAGGCGGCCGGCGAGCTGGTGCGCAAGATCCGCTCCTTCCGCCCCCAGGTGATCACCACCTACGACGAGAACGGCGGCTACCCGCACCCCGACCACATCATGACCCACAAGATCACGATGGTGGCGTTCGAGGGCGCGACGGACACCGAGAAGTACCCGGAGAGCGAGTACGGCCCGGCGTGGCAGCCGCTGAAGCTGTACTACAACCAGGGCTTCAACCGGCCCCGCACCGAGGCGCTGCACAAGGCGATGACCGACCGCGGCCTGGAGTCCCCCTACGGCGAGTGGCTCAAGCGCTGGGACGAGTCCGGCCACGCCGATCGCACGCTGACCACGCACATCCCCTGCGCCGACTTCTTCGAGACCCGCGACAAGGCGCTGATCGCGCACGCCACGCAGATCGACCCGGACGGCGGCTGGTTCAAGGTCCCGATGGAGATCCAGAAGGAGGTCTGGCCCACCGAGGAGTACGAGCTCGCCAAGTCCCTCGTGCCCACCTCCCTCCCCGAGGACGACCTCTTCGCGGGCATCCGGGACAATGCCTGACATGAGCGCAAGCGCAAGCCTGGCAATGACGCACCTCGTCACTCTCGCCGAGTTCGACAAGGACAAGGTCACCCCCGGTGTCCTCGGCTTCATCGTCTTCGCGGTGATGGCCCTGGCGGTGTGGGGTCTGATGAAGTCGATGAACAGGCACATGGGCAAGGTCGACTTCAAGGAGGCCGCCGACCCGGACGCGGAGCCGGGCACCGGGGCCGGGAGCGCCCCCGCCAAGGGCTGACCCGGCCCGGACGGGCACGGCGGCGGCAGGCGGGGCTCCGGCGGTACGGCGCCCGGCCCGCCGCCCCGCGCCGGACGGCCGCCGCGGCTCACTTCCGCGCCGCGGCGACCTCCACCCCCATCACCTCCCGGGCGTGGCGGCCGGGCACCATGCCGAGCCGCCACGCCTGCCAGCCCTCCTCCAGGCGCACGCCCCGCTCCAGCAGCAGCCGGTACGCCTCCACGCAGTCGTCCAGCTTCTCGTCGCGCGCGGGATGCCCGGCGCGGGCCAGCCGGCCCAGCTCCTCCTGGGCGACGGCCGTGCCGACCTCCACGCCGCCCGGCGCGGCGTAGGGCAGCAGGGTGCACCTGAGGAAGCGCGCCCAGTCCTCGCCCCGCCGGTCGCCGTACGACGTGAACAGCGCCGCCGCCTCGTCGCACAGCGCCAGCGCCTGCGCCGTCCGGGCGTTGCCCGCGTCCACCACCGCCAGCTCCAGGCAGGTCCACGCCTCGCCGTGGGCGACGCCGATGCGCTGGAAGTCGGCGCGGGCGTCGACCAGCAGCTGGCGGGCGAAACCGGAGTTGCGCAGCGACCCGGTCTGGGCGGCGCGCTGGTCGCGGGTGACGCGGGCCGAGTGGTGGCGGGCGCAGGCCAGGCCGTACACGTCCCGCATCCGGGAGAACATCGTGCGGGAGCGTTCCAGCTCCCGCACCGCCCGGCCGAGGTCGCCGGTCTCCTCCAGCGCCTGGCCCAGGTAGTACAGCGTCCACGCCTCGCCGCGCGCGTCCTCGTTGTCCCGGTGCCGGTCCGCCGCCCGGCGCAGCTCCTCCACCGCCGGCGAGGCGTCCCGGGCCACCAGCCGCGCCCGCGCCAGCTGGGTCAGCGCCCACGCCTGGCCGCGCGCGTCCTGCGTACGGCCGTACAGGCCCAGGGCCGTGCGCAGGTCGGTCTCCGCCCGCGCCACATCGCCCCGGCGCAGGTGGAGCTGCCCGAGCTGGAAGTGGGCCCACGCCTGGCCGTGCACGGACTCGCTCGCGCGGTGCAGCACCAGGGACTCGGTGAGCAGGTCCAGCGCCTCGGACAGGTGGGCGCGGTCGCGTTCCACCGCCGCCAGCGCGTGCAGGGTCCACGCCCGGTCCGCGGCCAGCTCGGGGGCGGCGGCCAGGTCCAGCGCCTCCCGCAGCCTCGCCGCCGCCTCCGTCAGGTTGCCCTGGTGGTGCAGGGTGATGCCGAGCGAGGTCAGGGCGCGGGCGGCGCCCGCGTCGTGGTGGGCCTCCCGGTACAGGTCCACCACGGACGTGAGGGTGGTGCGGGCCTTGTCGAGCTCGCCGAGCTGCCGGGCCGCGATGCCGGTGCGCCACTGCACCGAACGGATCAGCAGCCCCTCGTCGACGGCCTGCGCCAGTTCGCTGATCTCGCCGAGGCGGTACAGGTCGCCGCGGAGCAGGCAGTAGTCGCACAGCGCGCCCAGCAGGTTCAGCACGGCGCGCCGGTCGACGCCCTCGGTGTTCTTGAGCGCGGCCGTGAGGAAGCCGGACTCGTCGTCCAGCCAGCGCAGCGCCTCGGCCGGCGAGGCGAACCCGTGCGGCCCGAAACGGTCGGAGCGGGTCGACACATTGCCGTCGACCAGCCGCAGCACCGTGTCGGCGAGCTCGGCGTGGTGGGTGATCAGCCGCTCCTGGGCCGCCGCGCGGTCGGCCGGGTCCTCCTCGTCGAGGAGGCGGGCGCGGGCGAAGGCGCGCACCGCGTCGTGCAGCCGGTAGCGGCTGCCGCGGACGTGGTCGACCAGGCCCGCCCGGGACAGCGCCGCCAGGTGCCGGGTGGCCTCCCGCTCGTCGGTCGCCAGCAGCGCCGCCGCCGCGGCGGCGCCCAGCGAGGTGCGGCCGGCCAGCGCCAGGCGGCGCAGCAGCCGCCGCGCCGTCTCCGGCTGGTCGGTGTAGCGCAGCCACAGCGCGCGCTCGACCGGCTCCACGGGGCCGTAGGCCGCCAGGTCGCCGGCCAGGGTGCGCGGGGAGCGCGGGCCGAGCGCGGAGCCCGCGACGCGCAGGGCCAGCGGCAGCCCGCCGCACAGCTCCCGGATGCGGTCGGCGGCCTCGGCGTCGTACGGGCCCGTGGCGTCCTGCGCGGCGGCCGTCAGCAGCTCCTCCGCGCCCGCCGCGTCCAGCGGCTCGACCGGCAGGTGGTGCACCCGCGCGGGCAGGCCGGCCGGCAGGTCCAGCGGCTCGCGGGCGGTGACCAGGACCAGGCTGTCGGACCGCTCGGGGATCAGGGCGCGGATCTGCCCGGCGTCGGCGGCGTCGTCGAGGACGATCGTGACCGGTACGCCCGCCAGGTGCTGGTGGTACAGCTCGCCGAGCCGCTTGACCTGCTGGTCCGCGGACGACCGCTCCCGGAACAGCAGCTGCTCGCGGGGCGCGCCGAGCCGGTCGAGCAGGTGCAGCAGGGCGTCCCGGGTGGACAGCGGCGGCTCCTCCCGCCCGGCGCCGCGGCCGTCACCGCCGTTGCCGCGGCCGTCACCGCCGTCGCCGGGGCCGGTGGTCCGGCCGTCGCCGCGCAGGTCGACGACGCAGGCGCCGCGGAAGTGGTCCCGCAGGTCGTGGGTGGCGCGCACGGCGAGCGCCGTACGGCCGCTGCCGGGCGCCCCGTGCAGCACGACCACCGTCGGCCGGGTCTCCGTGTCGGCCCGGGCCGCCTGCACCCACTGCCGGATCCGCGCCAGTTCCCGCCGACGGCCCGCGAGGACGTCCGCGGGCTCCGGGAGCTGCCCGAACGACTGCTCCAGCACACTGCGCCCGCGGGCCGCCGCGCTCTTGTCGGCGCCGCGCAGCTTCGGCACCGGCTTCTTCGGCCCGGTGGAGGCGGCCAGCACCCGCTGCTGGTCCAGGAACGGCCGGATGCCCCGCACCTCCAGCGCCGTCAGCCACTGCAGGCGCAGCTGTTCCGGCCCGCCCGGCTGGCTCACCGCACCGGCCCGGTGGTGGGCGGCGGGCAGATGCGAGCCCATCACCTTCACCACCGTCGCCGCCGCGCCGGCGACGCCCACGGCGGCGCCCGCGCCCAGGGCCACACCGGCGCCGGTCCCGAGTGCCATGTCGGCCACCACGGCGGCGGCCGCGGCGACGGCGGCCACCAGCAAGGGGGTGCCGCCGCCGTCGCGGACGTAGCGCTGCCGGAAGGTGAGCTGCCCGGCCTCCGCCTCGTCCAGGGCGCGGGTGTAGGCGTCGTACTCCTCGGCGGCCGTGCGCGCCATCGTCTCCAGCGCGCCCCGCGCCCGCGACAGCAGCACGTTGCCGTCGACGCGCCCGCCCGAGCGGCGGACCTCCTCCTCGACGGCCCGCACCAGCAGCCGCTCGGCGTCCGCCCGATGACGCTCCCGCATGGCGTCTCCCCCCTCGTGTCCCCCTCCGGCGGCCGAGGCCCCGTCGGCTCCCCCGGCCCGTCCCCGGCTCTTTCCCCGGTTGCCCGTGGGTCAAGTGTGCGGCGCGCGCGCCGCTGTGGGGAGGGGACGGACGGCAGGTGACGGCGGTGTGCCGTCCGGCGTGGGACGGGTACTGGGGCAGGATGGACACCATGCCGAACCGACTGGCGCACGAGACGTCCCCGTACCTCCTCCAGCACGCCGACAACCCCGTCGACTGGTGGCCCTGGTCGCGGGAGGCGTTCGCGGAGGCGCGGCGGCGGGACGTGCCCGTGCTGCTGTCGGTCGGTCATTCCGCCTGCCACTGGTGCCAGCGCACTTTTACGACCAGGTGACTGCGGCCGGCGCGGTCATGAGAGACGGGGTGGACACGCTCGGTGAGGACTGTTGTCTGCTTCGCTATGCAGAGATCGATGAGGCAGAGGCTTTCAGCGAAGAGTCCTCGGTAGCGCCGACTCGGTCGCTCCCTACACGACCCCAAGATCGACAGTGACGGAGAAGGGGGCGGCAGCCTTGATCGTGCCGGTGAACATCTCGCCATCCCTGTAGGCCTGGGTGGCGGAGTCGAGAACGTAGGTGTAGATGATCGGGACACCAGTGGCGGCCTGCTCGACCCGCCAGTAGAAGGGGATGCCGGCCTTGGCGTACTGGTCCACCTTCACGATCCGGTCAGTGGTCTCCGAGCCGGGCGAGACCACCTCGACGACCAGCAGTACGTGCTCCGGGCGGGTAGGCGTGACGTCGATGGTCTCCGCCCGGTAGACGATGACGTCCGGACGGCGGTTGGTGAGGGGAACGTCCTGCAGGCGGACGTCGAAGTCCGTGTCCGCGTTCCAGTCAGGGCCTGCAGCTGCGTCCAGGGCATTGGCCAGGACCCGAGCCAGCCGGTTGTGCCGCTTGGAGGCGCTCGGACTCACGACGACCATCCCGTCCACGATCTCGATGCCGGCGCACTGCTCCTCGGACCAGGAGTCGTACTGCTCCGCGCTGATCTGCGTATGCATCCACGCGGGCGGCACCATCTCGGCGGTCATCGTGTACCTCCTTCGAGGAGCCTCG
This sequence comes from Streptomyces sp. NPDC006134, assembly GCF_040628835.1. Classification (NCBI taxonomy): domain Bacteria; kingdom Bacillati; phylum Actinomycetota; class Actinomycetes; order Kitasatosporales; family Streptomycetaceae; genus Streptomyces; species Streptomyces sp. NPDC006134. Next base: position 33,237 of record NZ_JBEXTV010000029.1, read on the forward strand.
GCAGGTCCAGCGCTGCTGGGCCCAGCCTACTGTTCCGAGGTGCCGGGCCGCCCGACTCGGACGAACGCCGGGAAAAGTTCGACACACCGGCCCCGCGGGCGAGGAGCCGCCCGCCACGTGAGGGCTCACACGTGCAATTCGGCCAAGCGAGGCGGGCGCGTGAGGGTTTCCCCGGTCGCGCCAGGCACTGTGAGAGGCTGGATCGTATGAACCGGTTGGCTGGTGTGACCTCGCCTTATCTGCTGCAGCATGCCGACAATCCCGTCGACTGGTGGCCCTGGACACCGGAGGCGTTCGAGGAAGCGCGACGGCGCGATGTCCCCGTTCTGCTGTCAGTCGGATACTCGGCGTGCCACTGGTGTCATGTGATGGCGCACGAGTCGTTCGAGGACGAGGCGACGGCCGACTACCTCAACGCGCACTTCGTCAGCGTCAAGGTCGACCGGGAGGAACGCCCCGACGTCGACGCCGTCTACATGGAGGCCGTGCAGGCGGCGACCGGGCAGGGCGGCTGGCCCATGACGGTGTTCCTCACCCCGGACGCCGAGCCGTTCTACTTCGGCACCTACTTCCCGCCCGAGCCCCGGCACGGCATGCCGTCCTTCCGGCAGGTCCTCCAGGGCGTCCACCAGGCGTGGGCGGAGCGGCGCGGGGAGGTCACCGACGTCGCGGGCAAGATCGTCCGGGAGCTCGCCGGGCGGGAGATCTCCTACGGCGACGCCCGGCCGCCCGGCGAGGCGGAGCTCGCGCAGGCGCTGCTCGGGCTGACCCGGGAGTACGACCCGCAGCGCGGCGGGTTCGGCGGGGCGCCCAAGTTCCCGCCGTCCATGGTGATCGAGTTCCTGCTGCGCCACCACGCCCGCACCGGCGCCGAGGGCGCCCTCCAGATGGCGCAGGACACCTGCGAGCGCATGGCGCGCGGCGGCATCTACGACCAGCTCGGCGGCGGCTTCGCCCGCTACTCCGTCGACCGCGACTGGGTGGTGCCCCACTTCGAGAAGATGCTGTACGACAACGCGCTGCTGTGCCGGGTCTACACCCACCTGTGGCGCTCCACCGGCTCCGGGCTCGCCCGCCGCGTCGCCCTGGAGACCGCCGACTTCATGGTGCGGGAGCTGCGCACGAACGAGGGCGGGTTCGCCTCCGCGCTCGACGCCGACAGCGAAGAGGCGGTGCCGCGCGAAGCGCGTCCGCAGAGGGGTGGTGGCGGGCGACGGGAGGGCGGCACGGGCCGGCACGTCGAGGGCGCGTACTACGTGTGGACACCCGCCCAGCTGCGGGAGGTGCTCGGCGAGGCGGACGCCGACCTGGCCGCGCAGTACTTCGGGGTGACCGAGGAGGGCACCTTCGAGCACGGTTCCTCGGTGCTCCGGCTCCCGCAGGACGAAGGCGTGTTCGACGCCGGGCGGATCGGTTCCCTCCGGGAGCGGCTGCTGGCCGCCCGGTCCGAGCGTCCCGCGCCCGGCCGGGACGACAAGGTGGTCGCCGCCTGGAACGGCCTGGCGATCGCCGCGCTCGCCGAGACCGGCGCCTGCTTCGACCGCCCCGACCTGGTGGAGGCCGCCGTCGCCGCGGCCGACCTCCTGGTCCGGCTCCACCTGGACGACCACGCCCGCCTCACCCGCACCAGCAAGGACGGGCAGGCCGGGACCAACGCCGGGGTGCTGGAGGACTACGCCGACGTCGCCGAGGGCTTCCTGGCGCTGGCGTCCGTCACCGGCGAGGGCGTCTGGCTGGACTTCGCCGGGCTGCTGCTCGACCACGTCCTGACCCGGTTCACCGACGAGGCGGGCTCGCTGTACGACACCGCCGCCGACGCCGAGCGGCTGATCCGCCGCCCGCAGGACCCCACCGACAACGCCACCCCGTCCGGCTGGACCGCCGCCGCGGGCGCCCTGCTCTCCTACGCCGCCCACACCGGCTCCGAGCCGCACCGCACCGCCGCCGAGCACGCCCTCGGCGTGGTGAAGGCGCTCGGGCCGCGCGTGCCCCGCTTCATCGGCTGGGGGCTGGCCGTCGCCGAGGCCCTGCTCGACGGGCCCCGCGAGGTCGCCGTGGTGGGCCCCGCCCTCGACGACGAGGCGACCCGGACCCTGCACCGCACGGCCCTGCGGGGCACCGCGCCCGGCGCGGTCGTCGCCGTCGGTACCGAGGGCGGCGACGAGTTCCCGCTGCTGGCCGGGCGGCCCCTGGTGGACGGGGCACCGGCCGCGTACGTCTGCCGCCGCTTCACCTGCGACGCGCCGGTCACCGACGCCGAACGGCTGCGCGCCGCGCTGGGCGGCTGACCCTCGGGGGGACGGGGAGCGGGGAGCGGGCGGACGCGTCAGGCGCCGGTGAGGATCAGGGCGCCGAGCGTGAGCTGCGCGGCCCACTGGAGCAGCACGGCCCCGCCCCGGGCGGGTGTCCACCGGCCCCGGGGCCAGGCCAGGACCAGCACGCCGAGGGCGAGCGCGGCCCAGAAGCAGCCGTACAGCGCCGCGCCGGGGATCTGTGAGCACTGCTCGCCGTACATCAGGCAGCGGCTGCCGCGCTCGGAGGCGAGGACGAGGAGCCACGCGACGGCGACGGTCGGCAGGAGCAGGAGGAGCCCGGCCACCGACCAGCCGGTCAGGTGGCGGCCGGCGGACTGCTGAGCGGTGTTCATGGCGCCCATCCCACCGCGCCGCCCGGCCGCCGGGAACCGTCCGGCGTACTCGGCCGCACGCCCGGTCGTGCTCAGTCGCGCTGAGTATCCCCGCTCAGGGCCCGCTCCACGATCGCCTCCAGCTGGTCGTGGTGGGCGCCCTTCCAGTACGCGCGCCCGCACCGGCGGCACTGCGCGAACACGTCGTACGTCCGCTGGGTGCCGCCCTTGAGCTGGTCCGCGACCTCTTCCTTGGTGGCCTGCCTCAGCAGGCCGTTGCAGGCGGTGCACCGCGTCCACGGGCGCAGTTCGGGCCGGAACCGGTCCAGGACGTCGTGGAGCTGGTCGTCGGGGCGGGTGCTGTAGACGAACGCGCCCGCCCACAGCTCGCGGCGGCGCAGCAGGCCCCGGTCGCGGCTGAGCATGACCCGCTTCTCGGCGGCCGACCGGGCGGCGAGCGCCGGGTCGCCGATGTCGGTCGACTCGTAGGCCGTGTCCACGCCGAGCAGCCGCAGGCGGCGGGCGAGCGTGCCGAGGTGCACGTCGAGCAGGAAGCGCAGGGGAGCGCCGGGCACCCGCTGCGGGCGCTCGACGGTCCGTACGGTCACCGACTCGCCGGCCGCGGGGACGTGCGCGGGCGGCACCTCGCGGCCGTCCACGACGAGCGCCCCGACCTCGGTCAGCGGCACCCCGAGGGACTCGACGACATGGCCGAGGGTGGAGACGCCGTCGGTGGCGACGCGGGTGGCGGTGCCACGGCGGGCCTGCGGGACGAACACGTGCAGCTCGGGGGCGAAGGCGACGTGGATCTCGGGACCGTTCATCCGGTCAGGATGTCATGCGGGCGGGCGCCGGCCTCAGGGTTTTCCGGTGGGCAGGCCGTGCTCCAGGACGTCCAGGGCGCGGTCGACCAGGCCGGCCAGGTCGTCCTCGTGGCCGTGTTCGGCCCAGTACCGCGAGACCTCCATCAGTCCGCCGACCAGGGACATGGACACGACCCTGACCTCCAGCCCGTCGGGGTCCAGGCCGGTGCGCTCGGCGATGGCCCGGCCCAGCAGGCGGCCGGTGGCCGACATGCCCTCCGCCATCCGCGAGCGCACCGCCGGAACCTCGGCCATCAGGCGGGTCCGCAGCCGCGTCACCTCGGGACTCTCCCCGGCGCCGGTCCCGATGGCCTTGCGCATCACGTGCCGCAGGGAGACCGTCCACGGCTCGTCGGCGGGCCGGGCGGCGAACTCCTCCGCCATCACCGGGTCGTACTCGTCCGTGAGGACGATGTCCTCCTTGGTGGGGAAGTAGCGGAAGACGGTCGACGGCGACACCTCCGCCCGCTCGGCGATCTGCTCGACCGTCGTGGCGTCGTACCCCTGTTCCCGCACCAGCGCGTAGGCCGCGGAGCGGATCGCCTCCCGGGTCTTGATCTTCTTGCGCTCGCGAAGCCCCGGCGGGGGGCGGTCGGCGGGGTGGGGGGTACGTGCGGCCGTCATGGGGGTCATTCTCGGGCATGGTCTCCGGGGTGGCCATGTCCCCGGCACCGCTCGCGGCCCGCGCGGCCCGCCCCGGCGTGCGCCGGGCTCCGGGCGCACGAAGACGGCCACGGCTCGGGAGCCGTGGCCGCAGAGGGAGGGGTGCGCGGGGTCACGCGTGCTGGTACGCCACCAGCGAGATCCCCACGTAGTGCGCGATGAACGCCGCCAGGGTGAAGGAGTGGAACACCTCGTGGAAGCCGAACCAGCGCGGTGACGGGTTCGGCCGCTTGATGCCGTAGACCACCCCGCCCGCGCTGTAGAGCAGACCGCCGACGACCACCAGGACCAGGACGGCGATGCCGCCGGTGCGCAGGAAGTCGGGGAGGAAGAAGACGGCCGCCCAGCCCATCGCGATGTAGCAGGGGGTGTAGAGCCAGCGCGGGGCGCCGACCCAGAAGACGCGGAAGACGATGCCGGCCGCCGCGGCGGCCCAGATCCCCCACAGCAGCCACTGCCCCTTGGCACCCGGCAGGAGCAGCATCGTCAGCGGGGTGTAGGTGCCGGCGATGATCAGGAAGATGTTGGAGTGGTCGAGCCGGCGCAGGACGCCGTCCATGCGCGGGCTCCAGTTGCCCCGGTGGTACAGGGCGCTGACCCCGAACAGCAGACAGGCCGTCAGGGCGTAGATTCCGCAGGCGATCCGGCCTCTGGTCGAGTCGGCGAGCGCGGTGAGCACCAGGCCCGCGACGAGGGCGGCCGGGAACATGCCGAGGTGCAGCCAGCCGCGGAGCTTCGGCTTGACCGGATGCGGCAGGGGAAGCGCGACGGGACCGCGGCCGGCGGCCTGCGTGTCCGTGGGCGCGTCGAATGCGGACGCAGTCATGTGCGGCATCGTACCTACGGGACCGTAAGTTACATATCAGTCAGGCCACATGAGGGGTGGCGCGTGGCCATCGTCTCACGGGGTACCCGGGGCCGCACCCCTTCTCACCTCGACCCTCCCGCCGGGCGCACCCGGGCCTGCGGAGGTAAAAGAAGTTTCAGGTGAACCCAACGTATACGCAAAGAAAAGGAGAGATTCCCCGTGGTACGTGGCGATCCTCACGCCGCTCAGGCGTGAGGCCCTCTGGACAGATGGGCGCTCGCGTCGGATGATCAAATGAGTGCGGTCGGCACCGGATGAGCGCCGAAGGGTTCACCGTGAAGCATCCGGGTCGCAGCCCCCACGGGGCCTCCCACCACAAAATCCCTCATTTAGGAGCAATCGTGGCGCGCGACATCGCGGCTCCCCCCGTCGTCCCCACCCAGCACCGGGAACTGGTCTCGTGGGTGAACGAGATCGCGGAACTGACCCAGCCGGACAACGTGGTCTGGTGCGACGGGTCCGAGGCCGAGTACGAGCGACTGTGCGAGGAGCTCGTCCAGAAGGGCACCTTCCGGAAACTCGACCCCGTCAAGCGCCCCCACTCCTACTACGCCGCCTCCGACCCCACCGACGTCGCGCGCGTCGAGGACCGGACCTTCATCTGCTCCGAGAAGGAGGAGGACGCCGGTCCCACCAACCACTGGAAGGCGCCCGCCGAGATGCGGGAGATCTTCCAGGGCTCCGGCGGCGAAGGCGGCCTGTTCCGCGGCTCGATGCGCGGCCGCACCATGTACGTCGTGCCCTTCTGCATGGGGCCGCTGGGCTCGCCGCTGTCCGCGATCGGCGTCGAGATCACCGACTCGGCGTACGTCGCCGTCTCCATGCGGACGATGACCCGCATGGGCCAGGCGGTCCTGGACGAACTCGGCGACGAGGGCTTCTTCGTCAAGGCCGTCCACACCCTCGGCGCCCCGCTGGAGCCGGGCCAGGAGGACGTCCCCTGGCCCTGCAACCGGACCAAGTACATCTCGCACTTCCCCGAGACCCGCGAGATCTGGTCCTACGGCTCCGGCTACGGCGGCAACGCCCTGCTCGGCAAGAAGTGCTACGCCCTGCGCATCGCCTCCGTCATGGCCCGCGACGAGGGCTGGCTCGCCGAGCACATGCTCGTGCTGAAGCTGACCCCGCCCACCGGCGAGCCCAGGTACGTCGCCGCCGCCTTCCCGTCGGCCTGCGGCAAGACCAACCTCGCCATGCTGGAGCCGACCATCCCCGGCTGGACGGTCGAGACCATCGGCGACGACATCGCCTGGATGCGCTTCGGCGAGGACGGCCGCCTGTACGCCATCAACCCCGAGGCCGGCTTCTTCGGCGTCGCGCCCGGCACGGGCGAGCACACCAACGCCAACGCGATGAAGACGCTGTGGGGCAACGCCGTCTTCACCAACGTCGCCCTCACCGACGACAACGACGTGTGGTGGGAGGGCATGACCGAGGAGCCGCCCGCCCACCTGACGGACTGGAAGGGCAACGACTGGACGCCCGCGTCGGACACCCCGGCCGCGCACCCCAACGCCCGCTTCACCGTCCCGGCCGCCCAGTGCCCGATCATCGCGCCGGAGTGGGAGGACCCCAAGGGCGTGCCGATCTCGGCGATCCTCTTCGGCGGGCGCCGCGCCACCGCCGTCCCCCTGGTCACCGAGTCCTTCGACTGGAACCACGGCGTCTTCCTCGGCGCCAACGTGGCCAGCGAGAAGACGGCGGCGGCCGAGGGCAAGGTCGGCGAACTGCGCCGCGACCCGTTCGCGATGCTGCCGTTCTGCGGCTACAACATGGGCGACTACATGGCCCACTGGATCGACGTGGCCAAGGACAAGGACCAGTCCAAGCTGCCGAAGATCTACTACGTCAACTGGTTCCGCAAGGACGACGAGGGCCGGTTCGTCTGGCCCGGCTTCGGTGAGAACAGCCGCGTCCTGAAGTGGATCGTGGAGCGCCTGGAGGGCAAGGCCGAGGGCGTCGAGACCCCCATCGGCATCCTGCCGGCCAAGGGCGCCCTCGACACCGACGGGCTCGACCTGTCCGAGGAGCGGCTGGAGTTCCTGCTCACCGTCGACAAGGACGTGTGGCGCGAGGAGGCCGCGCTCGTCCCCGACCACCTGAACACCTTCGGCGACCACACCCCGAAGGAGCTGTGGGACGAGTACCACGCCCTGGTGAAGCGCCTGGGCTGAGAGCCCCGAACGGCGCACCCCTGCTCCGCGGCCGGTCCGACTAGCCCTGACCTGCGATGTCGTCACGAAGGCCGGCCGCGAGGGGGTCCCTTCCCGCTCCGGTAGCCGGGAGCGTGGGGAGGCACCCCGCACGGGCCGGGTCCCCGCACAACGGCGTGCGGAGACCCGGCCCGTCAGCCGTCCGCGGGCACCGCCCGGACGCTTCCGGGGCTCACACGCGCTCCGCCCGCCCCCGGTCGGCCAGGACCACGAGCCCCCCGGCGACGGCGAGGGTGAGCAGCACGCCGCCGAACACGGTCGTCCCGGCCGTGAGGCCGATCGCGTCGCCGAGGTGGCCGGCGGCCACCGGCAGCAGCCCCGCGGGCAGGTAACCGCCCACGTTGAGCGCGGCGTTGGCCTCGGCCAGCCGCCCCGCCGGGACACCGGCGCCGAGCAGCGACAGCCCGCCGAGCTGGCCCAGGCCCTGTCCGGCGCCGGCCAGCAGCGCGGCGGCGGCGAGGGCGGGCACGGACGAGGCGCGCACCGCGACGACGAGCGCGGCCATGCCCGCGGCGGTGGCGGCGGCGCCCGCGAGCAGGACCGTGTGACGGTCCAGCCGCCGGACCGCGAACTGCACGCCGGCCGCCGTCAGGAACATCGCGAAGGCCAGGGAGCCCGCCACGATCCGGCTGGTGGTGCCGAGGAGCCCGGCCAGCAGCGAGGGGCCGAGCGACAGCACGAACGACGTCGCGGTGATGCCCGGCGCGAAGACCGCGATGCCCAGGGCGAGCCGCCGCCCGTTGCCGCGCGGGACGCCGGGCAGCCGCACCCAGGCCCCGCCGGCGGGCGCGGCCGGGCGGTGCAGGGGCATCCTCAGGACCACGGCGACGGCCGTGACCAGCAGCACCGCCTCGACGGCGAAGACGGTGACGGCCGGCGCGGGCAGCGTCTCGGACAGGACGCCCGCGAGCAGCGGGCCCAGGCCGGCGCCGAAGACCATGGCGCAGGAGGCGAGCAGCGCCCCGAGCCGCTTGCGGCCGGGCCCCGCGACATCGGTGACGGCGGCCATGCCCGCGGAGACCACGGCGCCGACCGCCACGCCGGTGAACAGCCTGGCCACGACCAGGGCGGCCACACTGCCCGCAGTGGCGAAGACCAGGCAGGCGGCCAGGGCCAGGCCCAGGGCGGGCAGCAGGACGGGCTTGCGCCCCAGCCGGTCGGAGACCACGCCGCTGACGAGCAGGGAGCCGAGCAGCCCGGCGATGTAGCAGGCGAAGACCGCGGTCAGCGTGGCTTGGGAGAAACCGATCTCCCGCTGCCACAGCACGTACAGCGGGGTGGCCGCGTTCGACAGCACGAAGACCGCGGCCACCGGCCAGGCGGCCAGCCACACCCACCGCGCGGGCGCCTCCGCCGCCGCGCCGGGCCGATGGCGGCCCACGTCCCTCACGAGCGTCGTCCTGTTCTGCGGCATGGCTGTCCCTCCCGGCACGTCCAGTACGAGTCGAGTCGAACTTAGCATGCAGTACGATTGGAGTCGTACAAGGAGTCCGGCGATGTCCGGCGGCGTACGGCGAGGGAGAGGCGCGCATGTCTGTGACGGTGGGTGAGGGGTTCGCGGTCGTCCCGGAACCGGACGGCCTGCCCGAGCCACTGCCCGAGCCGGCGGTGGACGAACTGCGGCTGGAGACGGTGCTGGGCGCGCTGAGCGACCCGCTGCGCCTGTTCATCGTGCGCAAGCTGCTGCTGGAGCGGGAGCGGTTCGACCACCCCTGCGGCTGGTTCGGCATCGACCGCCCCAAGTCGTCCCTCACCCACCACTTCAAGGCGCTGCGCGCGGCGGGCGTCATCCGGCAGCGGCAGTACGGGCTGGAGCGCCGCAGCCACGTCCGCGTCGACGACCTCGACGCGCGCTTTCCCGGCCTGCTGGCCCTGGTGGCCGCCTGGGAGTCGGCGGACGGGTGAGCGCCGCCGGCGCGGTGTCGCGCGTACGCGGGAAAAGGCCGGGTCCTGCGGCGCCGTACGTCACGGCGCCGCAGAACCCGGCCTCTTCGGGGTGGGCGGGCGGTGGTGAGTGGCGCCCGGTCCGCGCGTCGCTGCGGGTGCACGCGGACCGGGGCCGTCGGGGGGCCCGGTGAGGAGGGCTCAGCGGGACGCGAGTTCGCGCGGCTCCAGGGCCGCGGTGTGCGCGTCCATCCGCTCGGCGGCGAGGATGGCGGCCGCCGTGTCGGCGCGGGAGGCGGCCACCACCAGGGCGCGGCCCGCCAGGGTGTGCGCCTTGCGGTGCAGGGCCGCCGGGCGGTGCTCGCCCGGGGCGGCGGTCAGCGGCACGCGGGCCGGCGCACGGCCTCCCCGCAGCCGGGCCACCTGCTCGGCGAGCCGGTCGGCCGCGGTGTCCAGGTCGGTGGACGGTGCCAGCGCGCGGAGCTCGTCCGTGACGGCGAGCAGTGCCGCGAGATGGCCCGCGAGCTGGATGTCCAGCTCTTCCTCACGTGACCGGTGGGGGAAGTCCGGGGTGTTGCCGGCCATCGTGCTGTGGACCGATTTGGTACGGATCGGTTCGTACATGGATGGCCTCCTGACTGCTTGCAGGAAGCCATCCTAGCTTAGATTCCGTCTAAAGTTGAGTCGCTCACAAAACGGGACACCGTGTACACGCGGCGTGAGGCCGGGTCCGGGCGCGGCCGTCAGGGCTGGCTGTAACCGTCCAGGAAGTGCGCGATCCGGCCCACCGCGTCCCGCAGGTCCCCGACCGTCGGCAGGGTCACCACCCGGAAGTGGTCCGGCTCGGGCCAGTTGAAGCCCGTGCCGTGGACGACCATGATCTTCTCGCGGCGCAGCAGGTCCAGGACCATCTGCCGGTCGTCCTTGATCTTGAAGACCGCGGGGTCGAGGCGGGGGAAGAGGTAGAGCGCCCCCTTCGGGCGGACGCAGCTCACGCCCGGGATCTGCGTCAGCAGCTCGTAGGCGACGTCCATCTGCTCCTTCAGCCGCCCGCCCGGCAGCACCAGGTCGTTGATCGTCTGCCGTCCGCTGAGCGCCGCGACCACCCCGTGCTGGCCCGGCATGTTGGCGCACAGCCGCATGTTGGCCAGGATCGTCAGGCCCTCGATGTAGGAGTCGGCGTGGGCGCGCGGGCCGGAGACCGCCATCCAGCCGACCCGGTAGCCGGCCACCCGGTACGCCTTCGACATGCCGTTGAAGGTGAGGGTGAGCAGATCGGGGGCGACCGCGGCGGTCGGCGTGTGCGTGGCGCCGTCGTAGAGGATCTTGTCGTAGATCTCGTCGGAGCAGACCAGCAGGTTGTGGCGGCGGGCGATGTCGGTCAGCCCGCGCAGCACCGCCTCGTCGTACACCGCGCCCGTGGGGTTGTTGGGGTTGATGACGACGAGGGCCTTGGTGCGGTCGGTGACCTTGGCCTCGACGTCCGCCAGGTCGGGCATCCAGTCGGACTGCTCGTCGCAGCGGTAGTGGACCGCGGTGCCGCCGGACAGGGTGACGGCGGCCGTCCACAGCGGGTAGTCCGGGGCCGGTACGAGGACCTCGTCGCCGTCGTCGAGCAGGCCCTGCATCGCCATCACGATCAGCTCGGAGACGCCGTTGCCGATGAAGACGTGCTCGACGTCCGTCTCGATGCCGAGGGTCTGGTTGTGCATGACGACCGCGCGGCGGGCGGCCAGCAGGCCCTTGGCGTCGCCGTAGCCGTGGGCCGTCGAGACGTTGCGGAGGATGTCCTCCAGGATCTCGGGCGGGCACTCGAAGCCGAACGCCGCCGGGTTGCCGGTGTTGAGCTTGAGGATGCGGTGACCGGCCGCTTCCAGCCGCATCGCCTCCTCGAGCACCGGGCCCCGGATCTCGTAACCGACGTTGGCGAGCTTGGTCGACTGGATCACCTGCATGCCCGTGAGCTTACGGGCCGCCCGCTCGCCCCGGGCCGTGTTTTCCGCCACGCGGGACGGCCGGTTTGTCCGGTGTGCCGCCCCCGTGCGCCCCGTTCGGCCTGGTTGTCCCCGTGATGGCGCCGCCCGGCCGTGCGGCGTCCCTGCCGGAAACGGGTTCTTGTCCCCTCACCCGCACGCATTCACAATGCGCATGACAAGACAGCGGGCGGCCGGAAGATCTCCGGTCGCCGACGTCTGCAGAGGGGACCCCACATGAACAAGCCTCTCCTTGCCGCGCTCGCCGGTCTGGTGATCACCGGAGCGGGCGTGGCACCGGCGGCGGCAGCCGCGCCCGCCGGGAACACCGGCGCCGCCCCCGCCGCCCGGGCCGTCACCTTCGCCGGCACCGTCGCGCTCAGCAACTGCTCGGGCTCGGTGGTCCGCTTCCCCGGCTCCGAGGACGACGACCCGGCGCTGGTGATGTCCAACGGCCACTGCCTGGAGACCGGCTTCCCGGCGCCCGGCGAGGTCGTCGTCGACCGGGCCTCCAGCCGCACCTTCGGTCTCCTCAACGCCTCCGGCACCCGCGTCGCCACCCTGCGCGCCAGCAAGATCGCCTACGCGACGATGACCGACACGGACGTCGCCCTCTACCAGCTCACCACCACCTACGCGCAGATCAGGAGCGCGTACGGCATCGGCGCGCTGACCCTGAACGACACCCGCCCGGCCGCCGGCAGTGCCATCACCGTCGTCTCCGGTTACTGGAAACGCACCTACGCCTGCAGCATCGACGGGTTCGCGTACCTCCTGAAGGAGGGCGACTGGACCTGGAAGGACTCCGTCCGCTACACCCCCGCCTGCGACACCGTCGGCGGCACCTCCGGCTCGCCCGTGGTCGACAACGCCACCGGCAGGGTCGTGGCCGTCAACAACACCGGCAACGAGGACGGGCAGCGCTGCACGGTGAACAACCCCTGCGAGGTGGACGCGAGCGGCACCGTCACCGTCCGTCCCGGCATCAACTACGCCCAGCAGACCTATCGGATACCGGCCTGCTTCGGCCTGGACAACAAGCTGGACCTGAGCCGCGCCGGGTGTGTCCTGCCCAAGCCGTAGCCGTAGCCGTAGCCGTAGCCGTACCGGGGCGGGCGGTCACCGCGAGGGTGTGCGGCGCACCGCCCGCCCCGCCAGGACGTCCGTGCGCCGCCCGTCCTCGATCACGAACCGCCCGTCGACCAGGACGTGCGGGATGCCCGTCGGCAGCGTGCGCGGCTCGGCGAAGGTGGACCCCGCCGCGACCGTCACCGGGTCGAACAGGACCAGGTCGGCCCGGTACCCCTCGCGGACCACGCCCCGGTCCGGCAGCCGCAGCCGGGCCGCCGGACGGGAGGTGAGATGGGCGACGCACTCCTCCAGCGACAGCACGCCCAGCTCCCGCACGTACCGGCCGAGGTAGTGCGGGAACGTGCCGTAGGCGCGCGGGTGCGGCTTGCTGCCCTGGAGGATGCCGTCCGAGCCGCCCGTGTGGACCCGGTGGCGCATGATCGCCCGGACGTTCTCCTCATGGCCGACGTGCTGGAGGATGGTCGGCGCCAGCCGGTCGGCCAGCAGCAGCCGGCGGGCGACCGTCCAGGGGGCCTCGCCCCGCAGCCGCGCCGACTCCAGCACCGTACGGCCCACGTACTCCGTCAGCGCCGGGTCGGTCACGCCGGAGATCTCGATGGTCTCCCACTCCACGGGCACGCCGTGGCAGCCGTCGGAGCCGGTCTCCTCCAGGTGGTGCCGGATCCGCTCGGCGGTGCCGTCGTCGGCCAGCCGCCGGAGGATCTCCTGTGGCCCGCCCTCGCTCGCCCAGCTCGGCAGCAGCGCGGCGAGGGTGGTGCAGCCGGGGGTGTAGGGGTAGGTGTCGAGGGTGATGTCGGCACCGGCCGCCAGCGCCTCGTCCAGCAGGGCCAGCAGCTCGGGCGCGCGGCCCTTGTTCACGCCGAAGTTCATGGTGGCGTGGGCCAGGTGGAGGGGGCAGCCGGCCGCGCGGGTCAGCTCCACCATCTCCCGGTACGCCTCCAGCGCCCCGGCGCCGTAACTGCGGTGGTGGGGGCAGTAGTAGCCGCCGTACCGCGCCACCACCCGGCACAGCTCGGTCAGTTCGGCGTCCTCGGCGTACATGCCGGGGGTGTAGGTCAGCCCGGACGACAGGCCGACCGCGCCCTGCTCCAGCCCTTCCGCCACCAGCTGCCGCATCCGGTCCAGTTCCGCCTCGGTGGCCGGGCGGTCCTCCCAGCCGACGGCGAGGGCGCGGACCGTGCCCTGGGGGATCAGGTAGGCCGCGTTCACGGCGATCCCGCGGTCCAGCCGGTCCAGGTACTCGCCCACCGACCGCCAGTCGAAGTCGACGTCGTCGCCGGGGCCGTTCCACCCGGCGATCGCGCGGCGCACCTCGGCCAGCGTGCGGTCGTCGACCGGCGCGTACGACAGCCCGTCCTGGCCGATGACCTCGAGGGTGACGCCCTGCGCGGCCTTGGCGCTGTGGTCGGGGTCGCGCAGCAGCGCCAGGTCGCTGTGGGCGTGCATGTCGATGAAGCCGGGGGAGAGGACCAGCCCCTCGGCGTCCAGCTCGCGCCGGGCCGTCGGGCGCTGGCAGCCCGCCGCCGCGGCCTCCTTGACGACCGACACGATCCGGCCGCCGTCGATCACGACGTCGGCGCGGTAGGAGGGGGCGCCGGTGCCGTCGACGACGTCCGCGTCCCGGATGACGAGGTCTTCCATGACCGACCGGCTCCTTCTAGAAGTACGTGCGGACGTAGTCGACGACCGTGCCGTCCGCCTCGGCGACCGGGATCAGCTGCCACTTGTCGAAGGACGTGCACGGGTGGGACAGGCCCAGGCCGATCCAGTCGCCGACCCGCAGGTCCGCCCCGGGCTCCGTGCGCAGCCAGGTGTGCTGGTCGGACAGGCCGGTGACCTCGATGCCGTCGGCCGGGCGCTCGGCGCCGCCCCGGCGGACCGCCTGGGCGAAGGGGAGGTGGAGGTCGTAGGCCGCGTCCCGCTTGCCCGCGTTGGCGAACGCCTGCCCGGCGCTCGGGCGGGAGACGACCTGCGTCCACAGGCGGAACGCGGGCTGGAGGGCGCCCTCCTCGGGGACCCGGTTGAAGGGGGTCCGCTCGCGGTAGTGGCCGTCGTCGTGCGAGACGTACGCGCCCGAGCGCAGCAGCTTCAGCACGGGGGCGGACAGGGCGGGGATCCCGGCGAAGACGTCGGCCACCGCGTCGAACCAGGAGCTGCCGCCCGCGCTCACCACGATCTCGTCCCGTCCGGCGAACCGCCCCGCCCCGTCGAAGTCCGCGGCGAGCGCGACCAGCCGCCGCAGCCACGCGCGCACCTTCTCCGGCGTCGCCTGCGGCACCTCGCCCTCGTACCCGGCGACACCCACCAGCCGCAGGGTGCTCGTCGCCGCCACCGCGTCGGCGACCGCCGCGCACTCGGCCTCCGTGCGGGCGCCGGTACGGGCCTCCTCGCCGGCGGCGAGCTCCACCACGACCTCCAGCGGACGGGAGACCCCCGCCAGGGCCGCGTCCATCAGCTCCACCCCGCGCACCGAGTCGACGTAGACGACCAGGCGGAAGTCCGGGTCGGCGTCGAGCCGGGCGGCCACCCAGCGCAGGGCGGCGGCGTCGACCAGCTCGTTGGCGAGGAAGAGCCGGCGGAATCCGAAGCCGTACGCCACCCGCACCTGGTGCGGCACGGCCAGGGTGATGCCCCAGGCGCCGTGCTCGATCTGGCGGCGGAAGAGCTGCGGGGCCATGGAGGTCTTGCCGTGCGGCGCGAAGGCGAGGCCGTGCCGGGCGGCGTACGTCTCCATCAGCTTCAGGTTGTGCTCCAGGCGCTCGGCGGACAGGGTCAGCACGGGCGTGGTGAAACCGCCGGTGAACAGGTTGCGGCGCTGGGCGGCCAGCTCGCCGACGGTCAGCCCGTCGGCGTCCGGCGGGAGGCCCTTGAAACGGTGGTCGACGCGCTCCCCGGCCAGGGCGGCGAGGGGATCGGCGCCGGGGGCCGGGGTTTCGGTGCCGGGGCCCGGGGCTTCGGTGCTGGTGTCCAGGGCTTCGGTGCCGGGGTCGCGGGCCATGGAGCCTCCCTGATCTGGTGCGTTGCATCATCTGCAACGTCCGTTGCGTATATCGCTTACCGCTGTCTAACATCTCGGCCAACGCGGGGTCAACGGATCCGCCCCTCCGGGACTCCCCCCCCCGGCGGCCCCGCCACCCCGATGCCGAGGAGCTACGACGATCGTGACCGCCACGGGACCCAGCACCGCCCCCGACGCCGTGAGCGCCATGGATGCCGTGGGCGCCGTGGGCGCCGTGGACGCCGTGGACGTCGTCACGCTCGGCGAGTCCATGGTCACGTTCCTGCCCACCCGGCCGGGCCGCCTCGCCGACGTGCCCTCCTTCGACCGGGGCATCGGCGGCGCCGAGTCCAACGTGGCCTGCACGCTGGCCGCCGCCGGGCACTCCGCGCGCTGGGTGAGCCGGGTCGGCGCCGACGGGTTCGGCGACCACCTCGTCGAGGCGATCGGCGCGTACGGCGTCGACACCGCGTCCGTGCGACGGGACCCGGCCCGCCCGACCGGCGTGTACTTCCGCACCGCCGGGGACCGGGCCACCGACGCCCACGAGGTGGCGTACTACCGGGCCGGCTCGGCCGCCTCGGCCATGTCGGCCGCCAACCTGGACCTGGACGCCGTGCGCGCCGGGCGCATCCTCCACCTGTCCGGCATCACCGCCGCGCTCTCCGCCGACTGCCGGGAGCTGATGCGCGAGCTCACCGCCCGCCGCCCCGGCCGCCCTCTCGTCTCCTTCGACGTCAACTACCGGCCGGGACTGTGGCGGGACTCCGGCGACGCCTCCCGCGTCCTGCGGGAGCTGGCGCGCGGCGCGGACATCGTCTTCGTCGGCGACGACGAGGCGCGGGACGTGTGGGGGCTGCACGGGGCGCGGGCGGTGCGGGAGGCGCTGCCCGAGCCGGAGATCCTGGTCGTCAAGCAGGGCGCGGACGGAGCGACCGTCTTCACCCACGGCACCGGCGGCACCCACGGCACCGGCGGCGCTCACGGCACCGGCGGCGCTCACGGCACCCACGGCACCGGCGGCACCCACGGCCCCCGTGGCACCGGTGCCCACGGCACCGGCGGACCGGCCGGGGGTGCCGACGAGGTGACCGAGGGCGCCGGCGGACCGTCCGGCGGCACCGCCGTCCACGTCCCCGCCCCGCGCGTCGACGTCGTCGCCGCCGTCGGCGCCGGGGACGCCTTCGCCGCCGGGTTCCTCTCCGCCACCCTGCGCGGACTGCCCGTACGGGACCGGCTCCGCCACGGCCACCTCATGGCCGCCGCCGCCCTCACCGTCCCCGGCGACCTCGCCGCGCCCCCCGCCCGCGGCCACGCCGACCGGCTGGCCGCCCTCGACGACGCCGCGTGGGGGAGACTGCGACTCGGCCCCGGCTGGACACAGGCCGCCGAAGGGGCCGAGGAGGAGGTACGCACGCCATGAGCCAGACCGTCGACCGCGCCCTGAGCATCCTGCCGCTGCTCGCCGAGGGCCCCGCCGACCTCGGGCAGGTCGCCGACCGCCTCGGCGTGCACAAGTCCACCGCCCTGCGCCTGCTGCGCACCCTCCACGACCACGGCTTCGTCTACCGCCAGTCCGACCAGCGCTACCGCCTCGGCGCCCGGCTCATCGCCCTCGCCCAGGAGGCGATGGAGAACCTCGACGTCCGGGAGATCGCCCACCCCCACCTCGTCCGCCTCAACGAGACCTGCGGCCACACCGTGCACCTCGCCGTGTACGAGGAGAACGAGGTCCTCTACATCGACAAGGTGGAGAGCCGCTACCCGGTCCGCATGTACTCCCGGATCGGCAAGCCCGTCGCCATCACCGTCGCGGCCGTCGCCAAGCTGCTCCTGGCCGACCTGCCCGAACCCGAGCGCCGCGCCCTCGCGGAGAAGCTCGACTACCCCCTGTACACGTCCCGTTCGACACCCAACGCCGCCGCGTTCCTGCGCGAGCTGGAGAAGGTGCGCGAACAGGGCTGGGCCACCGACCTCGGTGGCCACGAGGAGTCCATCAACTGCGTCGCGGCACCCGTCCGGGGCCCCGACGGCAGAGTGGTGGCCGCGATGTCGGTCTCCGCGCCGAACGTCGTCGTCACCGCCGACGAACTCCTCACCCTGCTCCCGCTGGTCCGCCGTACCGCGGACGCCATCAGCGGCGAGTACTCCGGCAGGACCCCAGTCAAGGAAGTCACCGCATGACCGAGAAGACCGCGCTCACCCCCAAGACCCACACCATCCCGCCCGCGAAGTTCTCGCACGGCGTGAAGAAGGGCAACATCCTCCAGGTCGCCGGCCAGGTCGGCTTCCTGCCCCACGAGGAGGGCAAGGCCCCCACCCCGGCCGGCCCGACCCTGCGCGAGCAGACCCTCCAGACCCTCGCCAACGTCAAGGCGATCCTCGAAGAGGGCGGCGCGAGCTGGGACGACGTGATGATGATCCGCGTCTACCTCACCGACGTGGACCACTTCGCCGAGATGAACGAGATCTACAACGCCTACTTCGAGGAGCAGGGCCTCACCCAGCCGCCCGCCGCGCGCACCACCGTCTACGTGGGCCTGCCCGCCGGCCTCCTCATCGAGATCGACGCCCTGGCCGTCCTGGGCTGACGCCCTCTCACCCCTCCCGCACACCGTGAACGGCACGGCGCCCACCCCCTTCCGGGCGCCGTGCCGCGATCCCCCCTGCCCGAAAGCCGCATGTTTTTACGCAGAGGACCCCCGCATGTCCCCTTTGTCCCCTATATCCCCTCTGGCTGCCCTCCCGCTCGCCGCCTCGGCTCCCGCCGAGACCCCCTCCCACACCGGCGGCCTCCTCCTCCTGATCGACGGCACCGCCGGTCTGCTGACCGTCGCCGCCCTCGGCATCGCGCTCCTCCTCTTCCTGATCATCAAGGTCCGGCTCCAGCCGTTCGTCGCGCTGCTCGCCGTCTCCATAGCCGTCGGCCTGCTCGCCGGCCTGTCGGTCACCGAACTCTTCGGCACCGTCCAGAAGTCCGACGCCGTCTCCACCATCGAGTCCGGCATGGGCGGCATCCTCGGCCACGTCGCCATCATCATCGGCCTGGGCACCATGCTCGGCGCGATCCTCGAAGTCAGCGGCGGCGCGGAAGTGCTGGCGTCCAGGCTGCTGGGCCTCTTCGGCGAGAAGCGGGCGCCCCTCGCCATGGGCCTGACCGGCCTCATCTTCGGCATCCCGGTCTTCTTCGACGTCGGCATCTTCGTCCTCGCGCCGATCGTCTACGCCGCCGCCAAGCGCTCCGGCAAGTCCGTCCTGCTCTACTGCCTGCCCCTGCTGGCCGGCCTGTCCATGACCCACGCCTTCCTGCCGCCGCACCCCGGCCCGGTGGCCGCCGCCGGCCTGCTCCACGTGGACCTCGGCTGGGTGATCCTCATGGGCATCGTCTGCGGCGTCCCCGCCGTGCTCGCCGCCTGGGCCTACTCCGCCTGGATCGGCCGCCGCGTCTTCGTCGCCGTACCCCAGGACATGGTGGAGGCGGCCGAGGAGGCCAAGCGCGCCGTCATCGAGGAGCAGCGCGCCTCCGGCGTCGAGCCGCGCGAGACGCCGGTCCCGCTCGGCACGGTCCTCGGCATCATCGGCACCCCGCTGGTCCTGATCCTCGCGGCGACCTTCTCCTCCATCGCCCTGGACCCCTCCACCACCCGCTCGGTCATCGAGTTCTTCGGCAGCCCCTTCGTCGCCCTGACCATCGCCCTGCTCCTCGCATACTTCCTGCTGGGCATCCGGCGCGGCTGGTCCCGCAAGTCCCTGGAGACCGTCTCCACGGCCTCGCTCAAGCCCGTCGGCAACATCCTGCTCGTCGTCGGCGCGGGCGGCGTCTTCGGCGCGGTCCTCAAGGCCAGCGGCGTCGCCCAGGCCCTGTCCGACACCTTCAACGACGTCGGCCTGCCGGTGATCGCCCTGTCCTACCTGATCTCCCTCGTCCTGCGGGTGGCCCAGGGCTCGGCGACGGTCGCCATCGTCACCACGGCGGGCATCGTCACCCCGCTGCTGGCCGAGGGCGGCCACTCCCAGGCCTTCCTCGCCCTCGTCATCATGGCGATCTCGGCGGGCTCCATCTTCGCCAGCCACGTCAACGACGGCGGCTTCTGGATGGTGGCCAAGTACTTCGGCATCAGCGAGCGCGACACCCTGAAGTCGTGGACCGTGCTGGAGAGCGTGCTGTCGCTGGGCGGATTCGTGGTCGCGGCGGTGCTGAGCGTCTTCGTGTGAGCGACGCCGGGCCCGTACAACGAAGTTGGGTTCGTATAACGAAGTCGGGGCTGGCTGTGTCCGGCACAGGTTCGTCGACCATACTGCTCCGCTGTGGAGCAGCGCATAGGTTCGAGCAGCCAGCCCCTGGAGGGCGAGACCCTGAAGGGCGCCGGATTCGACCCGGCCTTCATCCCCGGGCTCACGGCCCCGTCCCCCGGCGAACCGGAGGACGGGAAGCCGTCGGTGCCGCCCGGGGACGCCCGGCCGGCGGAACCGGAGGACGCCGCCGCCGAAGAGCCCGGCGAGATCTCCGGGCCCGACCCCGCCGGGGCACCGGACGAAGCGCCGGACGAGCCCGCCGACGGCCCTGTCTTCGAGGCGTCCGACCGCCGCGCCCGCGTCATCGCCGACCACAAGGGCGTACGGCTGCGCCTGGACGACCAGGAGTGCGAGTTCCGCTGGGACGAGATCGCGGCGGTCGAGACGGAGACGGCCCGCTTCGGCAAGCGGTTCACCGTCACCGTGCACACCCCCGACCGCCGCTGGTACCCCCTCGAGATCGACGCCGCCTCCCGGAGCCTGTTCCAGGAGTGGGACGCGAAGCTGGACGAGGTCCTGGACGCGTACTTCGAGGACGCGGCGGAGGACGGCGAAGCGGCCGACGCGCCCGCCGAGGAGGCCGCCAAGCCCGCCGAGTAGACGTACGCGGCGGAGAGCCGAACAGAGATACGCGGCGGAGAGCCGAACAGACGCACGCGCCGGAGAGCCGAACAGACGCATGCGGTGAAGATCCACGCACGCCCTCTTGTCCCACGGGCGCCGATGGGCTTACTTGACCTGCATGGCGGACACCACGGGAAACACCAAGGACATCGGCGCACCCCGCGACCCTGACGCGGCGCCCCGCAAGTCGAGCTGGCGGTACATCGGCCCCGGCATCGTCGTCGCCGCGACCGGCGTCGGGGCCGGCGACCTCGTGGCCACGCTCATCGCGGGCAGCAACTTCGGCTACACCCTCCTGTGGGCCGCGGTCCTCGGCTGCCTGGTGAAGATCTCCCTCGCCGAGGCGGCCGGCCGCTGGCACCTGTCCACCGGCCGCACCCTGTTCGACGGCTGGGCGAGCCTCGGCCGCTGGACGACGTGGTTCTTCGCCGTCTACGTCGTGGTCTGGGGCTTCGTCTACGGCGCGGCGGCGATGTCGTCCAGCGCGCTGCCGCTGCAGGCCCTGTTCCCGGGCGTGATGGACCTCAAGTGGTGGGGCGCGGCCAGCGGCGTGGTGGGCCTGGTCTTCGTCTGGTTCAACAAGTACGCCGTCTTCGAGAAGGTCATGACGGTCCTGGTGGGCGTCATGTTCGTGGTGACGGTCTACCTGGCGATCCGGGTCACGCCCAACCTGGGTGACGCCTTCGCCGGTCTCCTGCCCGTCCTCCCCGACGAGAAGGACTCCATCCTCAACACCCTCGGCCTGATCGGCGGCGTCGGCGGCACCATCACGCTGGCCGCGTACGGCTACTGGGTCAACGCCAAGGGCTGGACCGACACCGGCTGGATGAAGGTGATGCGGCTGGACAACCGCGTCGCCTACGCCACCACCGGCGTCTTCGTCATCGCCATGCTGTTCGTCGGCGCGGAGCTGCTGCACGCCGCGAACATCGCCATCGCCTCCGGCGACAAGGGCCTGATCCAGCTGGGCGACATCCTGGAGGACGAGTACGGCACGGCCACGGCGAAGTTCTTCCTCATCGGCTTCTTCGCCACGTCGTTCACCTCGCTGATCGGCGTGTGGCACGGCGTGAGCCTGATGTTCGCCGACTTCGTGGCCCGGTACCGCACGCGCGGCGAGCTGAAGGGCGAGGAGGTCGCCACCGGCGAACGCGAGCGCTCCTGGCCCTTCCGCGCCTACCTGCTGTGGATGACCTTCCCGCCCATCGTCCTGCTCTTCCAGGGCCAGCCCTTCCGCCTGGTCGTCCTCTACGGCGTCCTGGGCGCGGCGTTCATGCCGTTCCTCGCCCTGACCCTGGTCTGGCTCCTCAACTCCTCCCGCACCCCCCGCGAGTGGCGCAACGGCCCGCTGAGCAACGCGATGCTCGCCGTCGCCGGGCTGCTGTTCCTGGTGCTGTGCGTGAAGCAGATCTGGGACCAGCCGTGGTCGGAGTTCTTCTAGAACGCCCTGCCGCAACGCCTACCGCAGCTTGTCCCACTCCGGGCTGAGCGCGATCTCCCTCAGCTGCTCCAGGGTCAGCGCCGGGGTGTCGCGGGTGGGCTCGCCGTGCGCGGACGCGTTGTTGAAGGCGCCGATCACGACGCGGAAGCCGTCGGTGCCGGGCCGCAGGGTGTCGGCGGTCCACATCACGACCCCGGGGACGCGGTCGTCACCGGTGCCCTGGCGAGTGGTGACGCGGGTGCCGTCGGGGAGGGTCTCCGCGGAGCCGTACAGCTGGTCGGCGGCGTCGGCCATACCGTGCTGCACGTTGACCTGGACCATGCTCGCGCCCTTGCCGTCGTCGACGACGAGGTAGGCGTACTCGCTCTCCTGGCCGCCCCGCGAGACCACCTTCACGCCGTCGGGCAGCAGCCCGGCGAGCGTCTCGCCGACGGCCTGTCCCGACACCTGCCGCGGAACGCCCGGCACCGGCCCGTCCTTCGGCCGCTTCGGGATCGCGTCCACGACCTGGCGCCACACCCCGGCCGTGGCGATCCCCTTCAACTGCTCCGGCGTCAGCGGCGGCGTCTCCCGGCTGATCTCGGCGTCCTTCTGCGCCGGGGCGTTCCACTCGCTGACGGAGACGTGCTGCCCCTGGGGCGTGACCAGCTCGGCGTTCCACCACTTGGTGTCCACGCGCCGGTCCGGATACTCGTAGCCCTGGAACAGCATGAGCACCGAGCCGTCGGGCAGCCGGCTCGTGGTGCAGGCGTCGTGCGGGACGAAGACCTCGTCCGGGCAGGTCGTCGTCTCGCGGGCCTGCTCGCTGCCGGGCTCGACCCGGCCCAGGCCCACGGCGATCGCCGCCGCGCCCTGCCCGTCGTCGTACACGAGGCGCACGGCCGGGCCCAGCCGCTCCTTGGACCCCCGGGCCGTCTCCTGGCTGAACCGCCCCTCGGGGAGCAGGCCCTTGAGCGTACGGACGAGGTCGTCGCCGGAGAAGCTCTTGGGTGCCTGTGCCGGCGAGGCGGTCGGCGCCGAGGCGGTGGACGACCGCTGAGGACCGGCCGCGTCATCCCCGGGCAGGAGGAACACGCCGCCCACCCCCACCATCGCGATACCGGCGACACCCCCGGCCACGGCGGCCCGGCGCCGCAGCCGGAGCCGTCGCCCACGGGTCCGGCCGGCGGCGGTGAGGGCGTTCTGGTCGGCGTCGAATCCGGCACCGGTGTCGCGCAGGGCGGCGGCGAGCCGGTCCTCGAAAGGATCACTGTGCTGGTCAACGGGCATGGCGGTACCACCGTTTCCGCGAAGTGTGAGGTGAGGTGAAGGGGCCGTCGTGACGGGGCAGAGGACGGGATCGGGGTGCGGGGACAGGACATGGGGTCAGGGCGCGGCGTACTCCGCGAGCTCCTCGCCGAGCAGCTCCCGCAGCCGGGCGAGCGCACGGACGCAGCGGGTCCGCACCGCGGCCGAGCTGACGTTCATGACGTCGGCGGTCTCCTCGACGGACCGGTCCTCCCAGTACCGCAGGACGACGACGGCCCGGTCCTTGGCGGACAGCCGGGCCAGCGCCGCCAGCAGCGTCAGCCGCAGGGACGCGTCCCCGTCGGCGGCGCCGGGCAGGTCGGGAAAGACGTCGGTCGCCCGCTCGTTGCTGCTCCGGCGCCGCTGGTGGGCGAGGAAGGCACGGGTGAGGACGGTCTGCGCGTACCCGGCCGGGTTGCCGACCCGGGCCATGCGCGGCCAGCGGACGTACAGCCGCCCGAGGGTCTCCTGGACGAGGTCCTCGGCCAGGTGCGTGTCACCGGCGGTCAGCAGGCACGCGGACCGGTACAGATGCCCGGCACGCGCCGCCGCGAACTCGGCGTACTCGTCCGCGCGGACCTGTCTCATGTGCTCCCCCTGGGCCGGTCCCGCTCTGTCCTGTCGTCATCTCCTTGATGCGGTGGGCCCGGGGAAATGTTTCACTCCGCGCCCCGAGCCACGGAGTGACGCCCGTCACAGCAGGTGATCGGCTTTGCCCGCCTTGATGCCGAGGATCATGCGGCGCAGGGCCTCGCGGCTGTCGGTGAGGTAGGCGTCCTCGGCACCGGCTATGGCGATGTAGGCGTTGCCTTCGGGGTCGGTGCCGAGGCGGAAGCAGCTCGCGCCCTCACCGCAGAAGGGCTTTTCCCACGTGATGCCGTCCATCGGACTTCTCCTCACGGGCTGTCGATGATGCCGTGGATGAAGGCGCGCGAGTCCTCGGCCGAGAGGGCGATGCGCTCCATCCAGTCCAGTGGGGCACGGTACTTGGCCAACTGTGCCTCGTCCCCGAGGAAGTCCGGGCCGTGAGAGTTGTCGATCTGCACGGTATCGAGCCGGGGCACGGGTCCCTGGAGATAATTCACGGTCTGTCCAGCCCCCGGGAAGGTGCCGGCGGCGAACGGAATGACGTGGAGCCGCACGGCAGGCCGTTCGGAGAGAGCCAACAGGTGTTCGAGTTGGGCCCGGGCGACTTTCGGTCCGTCGAACTGCATACGCAGGGCCGCCTCGTGCACGAGGCCGACGTACTCGGGCGGGTTATCGCTCGCCAGCACCTGCTGCCGCTCCGCGCGGAACGCGAGCCGCAGGGCGATCTCGTGCTCGGGCAACGGCGGCAGGACGGCCCTGAACAGCTCCAGGGCATGGTCGCTGGTCTGTAGAAGCCCAAGGATGTGGGCGATGTGCGCCGTCCGCATCCGCACCGCGTGGGACTCCAGCTCGGCGATGTCCAGCAACCCGGGGGCGAGTGCGCCCCGGTACCGCTCCCACCAGCCGCGGCCGTTCGAACGGGCCATGCTCACCAGGGCTTCGACGTACGCCTGGTCCGAGCAGTCGCAGTTGCAGGCGAGCGTGCGCAGGCGCTCCGGGCCGATGGTGCGGATCCCCGTCTCGATATTGGAGATCTTGGCCCGGTCGAGGCCGAGCAGCCCGGCGGCCCCCACCCCCGAGACTTTTTTCTACAGCTTCACGCTCCCGGCCGCTCTGGCCACTCCGGCCCTGGCCAGAGCCGCGACGCGCGAGGTGCTGAAGGTGCACGGCCTGTCCGACATCACGGACCCGGCCCTGCAAGCCGTATCCGAACTCACCGCGACCGCGGCCCGGTTCACCGGCTCCCCGGACATCTACCTCTCCCCCCGCTACCGCGCCGCCACCCTCCGCGTGATCGTGTACGTCAGCCACCCGCGACACACCCACCCCCGCCTGGCCGACGCCTGCGACGCCCGCCGCGCGCGGCCCTGCGCGTCCTGGCCTGCGTCTGCCGGGCCTGCGTCTGCCGGGCCTGCGACGGGGCGTGGGGCTTCGGCGAGTCCTGCGAGCCGGGTGGCGGGACGCGCTCGTGGGCGACGCTGCCCAGGGCGAGCGCGGCACGGTACGGCGCGCCGTGACGGCGCCGGCGACGGACAGCGCACGACGCCCCACACGCGACAGGTGACACGCGCCCGCCCCACGGAAGCGCCCCCCACGGAAGCGCCCCCCACGGGAACGCCCCCCACGGGAACGCCCCGGCCCGCGACGAGCGGACCGGGACGGGGACGGGGACGGAGACGGAGATGGGGACGGGGACGGGGACGGGGACGGGGACGGTTCACCTAGGGAAGCGCGTGCACGTGCGGCCCCACCGCGTTCGACCAGGCGTTGCCGGTCGCCGCGTCCCAGTTGGTCGACCAGGTCATCGCGCCCCGCAGACCGGGATAGGTCTTGGCCGGCTTGAAGGAGCCGCAGCCGGTCCCCTTCGTCAGGCAGTCCAGCGCGTTGTTGACGACGCTCGGTGCCACGTACCCGCCCCCGGCGGCGCGGGTGGAGGCGGGCAGTCCGAGGCCGACCTGGGACGGGGCGAGCCCGCCCTCCAGCTGGATGCAGGCGAGGGCGGTCAGGAAGTCCACCGTCCCCTGGCTGTAGACCTTGCCGTCGCAGCCCAGCATGGAACCGCTGTTGTAGTACTGCATGTTGACGACCGTGAGGATGTCCTTCACGTTCAGCGCGGTCTGGAAGTAGGAGTTGGACGTCGACTGCATGTCGATGGTCTGCGGCGCCATGGTCAGGATCATGGACGGCCCGGCCTTCGCGGACAGCGCGCGCAGGGCCTGCGTCATGTACGTCGCGTTCAGCCCGTTCTCCAGGTCGATGTCGACGCCGTCGAAGCCGTACGTCCGCATGAGCGCGTACACGGAGTCGGCGAAGGCGGTCGCCGAGGCGGCGCTGTTCACCGTCACGGTGCCCTTCTCGCCGCCGACCGAGATGATGACCTTCTTCCCGGCGGCCTGCTTGGCCTTGATGTCGGCCTTGAACTGGTCGACGGTGTAGCCCTTGAGCCCCGCCGTGTCCAGGTTGAAGGTGACGGCGCCCGGCGTGGAGGTCGCGTCGGCGAAGGCGACGGCGATGATGTCGTAGTGGGCGGGCACGTCGGAGAGCCGCTGCACCGTGGCGCCGTTGTCGAAGTTCTGCCAGTAGCCGGTCACGGCGTGCTTCGGCAGCGTCCCGCCGCCATCCCCGCCTCCGTCCCCGGACTCCGCCGTCCGCCCGGTCACGGCCGCCGACTTCGCCGACTCGCCGGCCGCGTTGGTGGCGGTGACCTGGAAGGAGTACGAGGTGGAGGCCGCGAGCCCGGTCACGGTCGCGGACGTGCCGCTCACGGCGGTCACCTTGGTTCCGTCCCGGTAGACGTGGTAGCCGGTGGCCCCCGACACGGCGTTCCACCGCAGCGATACGGAGGAGGCGGTGACCGACGACACGCCCAGGCCGCCCGGCGCGGCCGGCACCGACGGCTCCGGTTCGCCGCCGTCCCCGCCGCCCCCGTCGGGGCCGTACACGGACACGTCGTCGGCGTAGTAGGCGGCCTGCCCGTACCAGCCGTGCGTGTACAGCGTCACGGACGTGGTCGACGGCCCGGTGGTGAAGCTGGTCCGCAGCTCCTTCCAGCTGCCCGCGTCCGGGGTCCACGTCGACACGTCCGTCGTACCGGTCCCCGAGACGCCCAGGTAGACGTACCCGCCCTGCACCCACGAGCTCAGCGTGTACGTCGAGTTCGGCTTGACGGCGACGGCCTGCGAGCACCGGGCGTTGTCCTGCCCGGACGGCGTCGCCTTCAGCGCGGCCGAGCCGCCGTGCACGGGCGAGGAGACGGTCGTCCCGCTGCCCGCGGAACACGTCCAGCCGCTCAGCCCGGCCTCGAACCCGGCGTTCCTGACGTTGTTGACGTCCGCGGCGGCCGCCTGCCCGACGGCCACCGTGCCGGTGAGCGCGAGAGCGGCGGCCACGGCACCCGACCAGACCCTCGTCCGTCTCGGGGTCCGTCCTCGGTGCCGTCTGTGTACGGGGTCCAGGTCCACTGGGGCCTCCGGTGGGGGAGTGGGGATGGGGGACGGTGGCCACCGCTGGAGGTACAAGTTGGTCCAGACCAATCGGCTTGTCAAGGCTTCGGTCCGGGCCAACCGCCCGAGCTGGTGGGGCATATGGTCGGCCGGTGCCAGGCGGAAGATGATTCGGGGCCCGGAAGGGTGGAGGGGATGAACAAGGAAATCCATGATCAGGTGCAACGGCACCTGCAGCCCGGAGAGCGACTCCATGTGGTCTGCGAGTGCGGTATGGCACCGGGGCCCGGGTACTTCCCTCACCTGCGCGCCCTGTGACCCGAGCGCCGGATGCTCGGAAGCCGGTCGATGCTCACCGCGTACGGGACCGCGGGAGTCTTTTCCTCACCTGGAACCCGTTCTGGGCGTTCTTCGAGGCAGTCTTAGGAGCGCCTTCCCACCTTGAGCTGAGACAGGGAGGTGAAGGACGGAGACGGCCTTGACCGCCTCGGCGATACGGGTGGTTCTGCAACGGAGCTTGTGTGGCAGCCGTCAGGACGTCGATTCGTCACGGCCCGCTCATCCGGCAGGTGCGAGCGGTTGTGGGCATGCTGCCCGGCTGGCAGTTCCTCTCAGTGCTCTCAGCAGGGCACACGGACGGAGTCGCCAGTGTGTTGCTACTCCTCGATTCACCATGAGCCGCAGCAGTTTCGGTCAGGATGCCGATGAGGTCGTGGGCGAAGGACATCTTGATGCCGTACGTCTCCCACCTCGTCTTGCCATCGCCTCACCTCTGCGTGACAGGCCGTGCTCCGGTGGGCGCGCGCCGTGTGTCCTGCCCTCGCGCGATGTGGTGGTCTGGTCGTCACAGGATCTCCAGAATCCAAACGGTAATCTGGCGCTCCGCGACCGGTACGGGGAGCCTATTCCGTCTCTTCCGTTCCGCTCGGTCGCTCTGTCGCGGCCAGGAAGGGGGCCCTCGTTGGGTGGGGAGTTCAAGGTCGATCTCGATCACCTGTAGTCGTTCGGTGACACCTTGAAACGGCCGGTCGAGGAACTGGAGGGGGCGCGCAGGGCGCTGGCGCATGTCCGTGCCGACCAGATCGGGACGGCGCGGTTGGACGCGGCCTGTGACACGTTCCAGGACCGGTGGGAGCACGGGACCGAGCAGCTGAAGGAACTGATCAAGACGGTCGGCGAGGGCGTGGAGACGACCATGCTCAGCTACAAGAAGTTCGAGGAGGAGCTGTCGAAGGCCCTCCGGCAGATGGGGGACACGGCAGCCGCGAACGCAGGGGGGACGCGCTGATGGCGGCCAACCCGTATCCGCATCTCGGCTGGAACCCGGTGCCCGGAGTACCGGAGGAAGTGTCCGCGCTGCACCGGAAGGTGAAGTCCGCAGCCGAGACGCTGGACAACTGCCACCGCCAGATCGAGCGGCTGCTCGCGGCCGGCTCCTCCTGGCAGGGCGACGCGGCGAGCGCCTTCCGGGACTCCCTCGACGGCGACCTCAGGGAATACATGAGGAACGCCGGACGGTCCCTGGGCAAAGCCGCGAGCTGGCTGGGGACGTGGGAAGGCGACCTGGAGTCCCACCGTGACCTGGCGAAGAAGTACGACGACGCCGCACGCGAGAAGAAGTCCGACGTCGACAAGGCCCGGCACCGCCATGACGAGGCCGGCAGACACCCCGACCTCCAGCTGGCCGGCAAGCAATTCCCCAGCCAGGAGGAAGCCGACGCCGCGACGGCGCGTCTGCGTGCCGCCGAGCGCGCGCTGAACGAGGCCGCGACCCAGCTCGACAACGCCACCACCGCGTACAACGACGTCATCGCCAAGGCGCGCACGCTGGAGGAGGAGCACTCCCGGCGAGCGGACTTCATCGCCGGCAAGCTGGACGAGGCCGACGACAAGCTGGCCCCCAAGGAGCCCGGGTGGCTGAGCGAGACCGTCCAGGCCATCGGCGACGGCATCGCGTGGGCCGGCGAGAAGATCATGGAGCACGCCGGAACCATCGGGGCCATCGCCGGCCTGCTGGCTCTCCTGCCGACACCGGCCGCACCGGTCTTCCTGGCGATCGCCGTCGGAGCGAGTGCCCTGTCCATGTCCAAGAATCTCGCGAGCGAAGATTTCAGGGACGCCCTGATGGGTGACTACGGGTGGAAGGAAGGTCTGACGGCAGGAGCCTCCCTGCTCGGTGACACCCTCGGCATGGTTCCTGGAGTCGGTGCTCTCGCAAGAGCCGGGAGCGAGGCAGGGCTCGCGGCGGCCGTTGCCCGAGAGAGCGGAGAGGCGATGTCGCTGGGCTCCAGGTTCGCCAAGTTCGGCAGTGAGATCGTGCCGGCCTTCTGTTGGCACAGGTTTCCTGATCGAGACCGAACGGCGCACGGTGGCTCCAGGTCTTCCACCGGAGGGACAGGAAGGTCCAAGGGAAGGAACGGTCTGGCAAGGTACCGTGGCGATACCGGACAGTCGTTCGTCGATCATCACCGTCCAGTTGGTGACGCCGTCTGTGGCGCTTGCCGATGAATACCGCGGTGTGCTGCTCGGTGTCGCGCGTACGGTGACCTTCACCGATCCGTCTGAGCCACCCGAAGCGAAGCGGGCTCCTGGGTTGTTCACGTCCTTCGAGCCGGCCTCAGAAGAGAGGAATCCCTTCGGGTGAGCACTTCCCACGTGCCCTACGCAACCGACGGAACAGACTTCCGGGGTGCATTGAGGTTTCACTATGTCACAGCATTGAAAAGATTCGCGAAGTACTTCGTGATCTTCGCGCCCTTGTGGCCCTTGGTCATCGTGACGAATCTCGGTTATCTGCTGCCGTTGGCGCTTGTGGGGATCGTCGGCTCTGCGTTCACGATGGCTTTCTTCTGGGGCCGTGTGCTGTGGATCTGGAAGTGCTCGCGGGTCTTCCGCGCGTATCCCTTGAAGTTCCGCGGGCCCGTCACCAAGGTGGCGATGGACGGCCACGATCTCTTCCTGCGTTTCCCCGGGCAGGGAGACAAAGCCACGATGCGGGCACGTAACCCCTTGATGCGAAGCGGGTGGCCCGAGGGCATTGCAAAGGGAGTCTGGTTTGCCGGTGACGATCCGTTCGGTGGTGCGGCCATCGTTCCCGGCACGGGGGAGTTGCTGTTCATGCAGCCGAAGGAGTGGGGACTTTTCGCGGAGGAACGGGGCCGTGCCGGGGCCGAACGCATCGGGCGGGCCAAGCGTGGCCGGATCAAGCGGGCGACTCGCTGGCGTGGCATCCGTATCGGGTGAAAGCGAACTCGTAGCCGACACCGCAGGCACGGGCGGAGGTTCAGCAGGCTTTCGGGCGGTCATCGCGCGTACCGCTCTGCGGCCGTCCCCGGCCACCCTCGCCGGCCGGGTACCGGCGCCCGGTGCCCCGGTCGGCAGGGTGGAGCCGGATGGTCTCAGCCGTCGATGGCCGGGGTGACGGCAGCGGTGGTGCGCGCATAGGTCAGGACGACCGCGCCGCTGTCCAGCATCGTGCAGTCGGTGCGCCGCCAACTGCGCGGATCGAACGTGGCCTTGTGGGAGAAGAGAGGGATTCCGGCACCGGCGGTCAGCGGTGCCACCTTCAGGATGAGCCGGTCGATCTCGCCGTACAGAGCGCCGGCCAGTTCGGCGCCGCCCACCAGCCAGATGTCCTTGCCGTCCTCCTGCTTCAGCTTCCGCACCGTGTCCACGGGGTCGTCGGCGACCAGTTCGACGGCGGGGGCCGGACTCTTGGTCAGAGTCCGGGAGAAGACCAGGTGGCGCAGGTGGGGATAGGCGTCGGCAACACCGGCCTTGAGACCGATCTCGTACGAGCGCCGCCCTTCCAGGACGGTGTCGAAGTGGGTGCCTTCCCCGGTGACGGACAGCGCCGCCCGGGCCTGGACGGGCAGGGTCTCCGGATACCGCTCCACGATGTGCCGGACGTAATCCTCGGGGATCGGCCAGAAGCCGTTGGGGCCTGTGGGGTCCGCGCCGTCCGGACCCGCGATGAAACCGTCCAGGGTGGTGCCGACGTAGTACACGAGCTTTCGCATGCGGTGCTCTCTCTTCTGGGCCGCGCTGTTCGGTGAGCGTGCCGGTGTGCAGAGGGTCGGCGCAGGTGCGGGGTGAGGAGATCAGGCGGGTGCGGTGCGGCCGTGCGGCGTACCGGGCGATCGCCCCCGCCAGGGACGAATGTCTGCGACGCGGCTGATCGAGTCGCGCAGCGGCGCGGCAGTCTCCCCCCTCCCGCCATGTGCTCGCGGCGCCTTA
This sequence comes from Streptomyces sp. NPDC006134, assembly GCF_040628835.1. Taxonomy (NCBI): domain Bacteria; kingdom Bacillati; phylum Actinomycetota; class Actinomycetes; order Kitasatosporales; family Streptomycetaceae; genus Streptomyces; species Streptomyces sp. NPDC006134. The sequence continues at coordinate 64,332 of NZ_JBEXTV010000029.1, forward strand.
CAGGTCCTGGCCCCGGCGGCCCGTCGCGGAGGCGAAGCCCAGCCAGGTGTGCCGGTTGCCGGCCCAGCACCAGCCGACCTTGGGGGCGTTGCGGCGCTCGCGGCCGTCCCGCCCCGTGCCGTTGCTGATCCAGATTGCCGGTGTACGGGCGTCCAGGGTGCCGTTGGCCTTGCGCAGCCGGGAGCCGATGGTCATGAAGCAGTGGTTGCGCTCCAGGGCGGCGGGCTGCTGCAGCACCCAGTGGATGCCCTCGGTCAGCAGCAGCGGGGTGCGGGCATCCGCCGTGAGGGCGGGCAGCGCCTCGTCCGGGCTCCAGTCGGCCATGTGGTCGCCGCGGTCGATGCCGGTGAGGAGGTAGAGCGAGGAGTCCGGCAGCGCGATGGTGTCGAGCGGGGTGAAGAGATCGACGTCGGACATGTCGGTGACGACGAAGCCCGGCTTGTCGTCGCGGCGGAGCAGCGGCGCGAGAGCGGACGCGGGCACCCTGTCCGGGTGAACGGCGAGCAGGGCGCCCTCGCCGCCCGCGGCGGCCTCACCGGCCGCGGCGAAGGAGCGGACCTCGGCGGTGGACAGCCCGGCCCGCTCGTGCACCCCCAGCTCGATCAGCCGCTCGGCCTGAGCGCTCAGGGCCGGGAGCCCGGGAAGAACGGTGGTGTCAACAGGCTTGATCTCGGTCACGATGCTCCAAGAGGCGCAGGGACGTTGAGGGGCGCAGAGCCAACGAAGCGGCCCGCCGGATCGTTCCCCCGGCCCCGGCTCCCGTTGCCGCCTTCGCCTCGGGGTGCCGGCGTCGGTGGGTGCCCCGGCCGGTCGAAGTACCCCGCCGGTCGCCGGTCTCTGGCCGGTCAGGACGCGGCCACCTTCCGCAGTCGCTCGTAAAGACGCCACCAAAGGGACCTGGAGAACCTCTGCCATTCACCGGTGCACCCCTGGGCTCTGCGTCACGGGCGGAACCGACAACTGATGCGGGGGTAGCATCATGAGACCGATCTGAAAGGTCATACCGCGGCGGACTCTGCAGACAGTCCGCCTCTGCCTCTCTCGAGAAACACGTCATGTCTCAGGTTCGCTTCTCCATCGCCCACAACAAGGCATCCCTTGAGGAATCAAAGCACTTGCCGTACAGCGTCTGGCACGCCGTTCTGCACAAGAAAGGCCGCGAACCTGACACAGTCGAGGCGTGGGTGGCTTATGGCGATCCCCTTACTCCTGCCCAGGCGGAGGCAGTACGAGACAAAAGTCGCTCCGCCGACGCAGCCGGCAACGCTCATCCGCTGCTGGCACAAGCCGCCAAGGCTCACCGTGACCGTATCGACGGAAAGCCTCCGACGTTTACGATCTACTCGCAGGAAAAGCCGCTGCGGCCGATGTGTGTCGTCCAGCCCGAGGCTCCGGCCGGGGAAAAGCGGGAGACATATGTGGTGAAGGACGAGCGTGGTCAAGCTCTGGCCCGTATCTCCAAAGGCCGGTCGCCGCTTGGCTTGCGCCGCGCCTGGCGTATCGAGCTCACGGGTGCGGGGGACGCTTTCGTCGGGTACCGGGGTACCTGGCACGGCTGGCTGTGGTTCCTTGTGTTCCTTCCGCTGTGGATTCCACTGACACTTGTGAGTATCGTGGTCGGCATCCTGGATTCGGGGAATTGGGACGATCTTACGTGGGAGCCTCCCAAGCGCACTGTCTGGCGTCAGCGTTCCGGCGGCCTTCTGGCTTCGGCTGTCCTCGATCGCCGCAGTTCCTCGTACCGTTGGGATTCCGCGAACCTCGATGCACGGGTCGCGTACGCCCAGGCCGTCTTGCGTCAAGCTCGCTGACCGAAACGTGGAGCATCCTTCCTGCCCCGGGAAGCCGCTCGTCCAGCGGTGACGGACGAGGAAACGCCGACCTCTCTTTACTCCAGTTGTAGATCGTGATCTTGTGTCGGCGAAGGTTGAGCGCGTGCCTTCCGGCAACGGGAGCGCCTCGACCTGGCCAAAGGCACCGTAGCGTTACATGTTCTGGCAGGCCCTGGCTTTGAACTCCGCTATGGGGAGGGTGACTTCGGATGCGTCACCCTTGTCGGAGATCTCTTCGTAGCGGACGTTTCCTGGGGTGAGCCGGTCCCGGTCGCTTAGGGTGAAGGAGACGCTGTTCGCTGACCACGAGTTGTCCTTGGTCCAACCGTAGAGGGCATACGTCGTCTTGGCGGTGAGCGGAGTCAGCGGTCTGGTCGCGGTCCAGCCGGGGGCAGGTGAATCGAGGGTCCAGGTGGCGAGACCGGGTGCGAGGGGGCGGTCGGCGGTCCATGAACCGATGGTCACCTCCTTGTTGACGTCGTCGCTGTCCACGTAGAGGGTCGCGCCATCGATGTGATGCCCGCAGACCATCATGACGCCGAGCAGATGGCCGTCACCGGTCACGGAGATGCCGGCGACGGCATCGACGGGAACCGTGCACCCCGAGGTTGCGGCCAGGGCCACGCCGACCGCGACGGTACCGACGAAGCGCCGGAACACCGGCCGCGAAGTGGTCGATCGCATGCTTACCCCTCTGCCCGGAGGCGCGCGTGAGCCTCTTGCCCCGAATGGTAGGCGGCGAGCGGTGTCGGGCCGCAGCTCGCAACTCATCCGTTGCGCGCTTGTTGTTTCCTTTGATCGGCGGCATGCGAAACGGGCGCGGCCACCGATGATCATCAGTGTGCGAAGACAGAAGATCAGGCGGTGGCCGCAGGTCGCAGCATAGATTCTGCCCGCTGGCAGGACATGTTCGAGGTTCTGATGGGCCGTATCGCGGGACGGTTCGCCAGGGTGGAACCGCGGCGGGGTGCGCGGGAGTTCGTGCTCGGGCTCCTGCCGGATCTGCCACGCAGGAACTGCTGGACGCTGGCCGAGCACGCCGGACATGCCACTCCGTACGGTCTGCAGCATCTGCTGTCGAGGGCGAAGTGGGATGCCGATGCGGTCCGGGACGATCTGCGCAGCTTCGTCGTCGAGTGACTGCATGATGAGGAGGCGGTGCTGGTGGTCGATGAGACCGGCGACCTGAAGAAGGGCACCGCCACGGTGGGCGTGCAGCGCCAGTACACCGGCACTGCCGGACGCATCGAGAACAGCCAGGTCGTCGTCTACCTCGCCTATTCCAGCCGACGCGGTCACGCGGCGATCGACCGGGAACTGTATGTGCCGCGTTCGTGGATCACGGACGCGGCCCGCTGCCGGTCGGCCGGGATTCCCGAGGAGGTCGGCTTCGCCACGAAGCCCGCCCTCGCCCTCCGTATGATCGACCGGACCCTGGATGCCGGGATCCGTGCAGCCTGGGTGACCGCAGACGAGGTCTACGGCGGCAATCCGCAACTGCGGAGCGCGCTGGAAGACCGTCAGGTCGGCTACGTCCTCGCGGTCGCCTTCGATCACCGGATCGCCACCCAGGCGGGCAGAGTGCGGGCCGATGCACTGGCCAAGAAACTGCCGAAGCGTGTCTGGCAGAAGTTCTCCGCAGGCCCCGGCGCCAAGGGACGCCGCTACTACGACTGGGCCCTGGCCGACGTTGCCGACGACCAGCCCGGTCACCGCCATCTACTCGTGCGCCGCAACCGCAACAGCGGCGAACTCTCTTTCTACCGCTGCTACTCGGCGGCCCCGGTGCCGCTGGCCACACTGGTGCGGGTGGCCGGGCACAGGCGGACCGGTTCCGGCCTTCCCTGATCGATGAGCGCATTGCCTTCGCCCAAGCGATTCTGGACCTGTAGATGCGCCGGTGGTGAAGGGGTGGGTCGAGGTGGCCGGCGTCCGGCGGAGCGGTGGGTGCCGCGTCGGCGTTGCACCTCCGGCGCCGCGCGGCCACGCCATGGGCGGGTGACCGGTGCCTCCCGCGCGGCCGGTGCCGTGCGCGCCCGCGTGGGGGCGGGGAGAACCAGAAGCTGGGCGGCGCCCGGGAGGCGGTGCCGTGCGCGCCCGCGTGGGGGTGGGGCGAGCGCCGGGACGGCCGCCCTGTCCCGTTTTGATGCACCTTGTGCAACAGGAGTTCCTCCAGAGGTACACAAACGCTGTTCTCCGGCCACAGACGCGTGGATACAGTGCTGAGGTAGTCACGCAGTGAAGTCGTCCGGTTGTGCCGGAGTCACGCCCGGCCGACCGACGGGCGTGGGGGGAATGGGGAGCTGCGCGTGCCAACTGCCATTGCCGTGACCAGCGCCGACATGGCGCTGCCGCCGCAGGACGAGCGGACCCTGCCCGCTGCCGTGCTCCGGGACGTCGACAGACGGCCGCTGGAGCAGGTGCTCGCCGAGATGCAGACGCTCGTCGACCAGCACGGGTATGTGATCGTCGTGTGCTCGCAGGCCGTGCCCGTCGCCGTGGAGCGGCGCCTGTACACCGTGCGGTCCCTGCTGGAGAGCGACCGTATCGCCGTGTTCCGCCCGCCGCTGCCGCCGCTCGCGACAGCCGTCCTGGCCCGGCAGTTACGGCAGCTGGCCTCCTGCGACCTCGGCCCCGGCGTCCTCGCCTCCGCCGGCCGCCTCCTCACCCACTATCTCCACGCCGGGGCACTGCTCGGCTCGGTCGCGCGGCTGGACCGCGTGCCGGTGGGGCTGAAGGCGCACGCCAAGTCGTGGGTGCCGGGCAGCCAGTTCGGCGTCCTCGCCCATCCCGAACCGCAGCTGGTGAAGGTCGCGCCGGGGGCGGCCCTGACCGGGCCGGAGTTCGGGACGTGGCTGCTGGTTGCCAAGGGGCAGTTCCAGTCCGACTGGGTGACCGGCACCCTCGCGCCCTCCTGGCGGACCCTCGGACTGCGCGAGGCCCCCCTCCCGGCCGAGTCCTCCGCCTGGTGGGGGACCGGCAAACTGATCGAGTTCTGCGCCTTCCTGCCGGACCTGTCGGTCCTCTACCAGCTCGTCACCTCCGTACGGCAGAGCGCCTGCCGCTGGTGCGGCATCGACCTCATCGGCGACCGCTGCGTGTTCTGCTCCGTCGCGCCACCGGTCCCCGACCACCTCCCCGACGCCCGCCGTGACGGCCACCGCGACGGCCGTCCCGCGGAGTACCACGGGAGCCGCGACCGCATCCGCCGGGCGAGCCGCGCGGGCGCCGGGTGAGCCCCGGACCGCGGACGGCGCACGGCTCGTCCGGGACGGCGCGCGGTCCGTGCGGGTTCGGCTCACGGCCCGTCCGGGACGGTGCGTGGTCCATCCGGCCCCGGCCCACGGGCACGCTGTACGCCGCCTGCCCCGCGGCCGCCCACCGCCCGCCCCCCGGCCCCTCCGCTCCCCCCGCCCCCGCTCGCCCGACACCCCCAACGAGGTTGCACGGCTCATGAACTCCCGTCAGCGCCGCGGCGTGATCCTGCTGATCCTGTCGGTCGTCTGCGCCCTCGGTGCCTTCGCCGGCGTGCTGTCCGTCATCAACGACGTGAAGTCCAAGGTCGGGCCCGAGGTCACCGCGTACCGGCTGAAAGCGGACGTCGAGCCCTACACGGAGCTGAACGCGGGCCAGTTCGAGAAGATCACGATGCCCGAGCGCTGGCTGTCGGAGACCGCGGTCACCGATCTCCGCCGGATCCAGGGCAAGATCGCCGTGACCACCCTCAAGGCGGGCTCGCTGCTGCAGAGCGACATGATCGTCGACCGGCCCGCCCTCAGACCCGGTCAGCAGGAGGTCGCCATCATGGTCGACGCCGCGACCGGGGTCGCCGGCAAGATCACGCCGGGCTCCTCCGTCAACGTGTACGCCACCTTCGAGGGACAGCGCGAGGGCGACCCCGACCAGTCCAAGATCATCGTGACCAACGCCAAGGTGCTCGACATCGGGGAGATCACCGCGCTGGAACCCGACGAGAAGAGCCGGAGCCGGCAGCCCGCCGACGCCGTGCCCGTCACCTTCGCCCTGTCCGCCATCGACGCCCAGCGCATCACCTACGCCGAGTCGTTCGCCCAGCGGGTCCGGCTCGCGCTGGTCGCGCCCGGCGGCGACGCCACCGTGCCGGACGAGGACCGGACGTACGAACTCGCGAAGGACAAGTGAGAGGCCCGCATGCCCACGAGGATCCTCCCGGCGGTCGGCGACGCGGACGCCGTCCGGTCCATCACGACCCTGCTCAGCCAGCTCCCGGACGCCGAACCGGTGGCCCCGGTCACCGACTCCACCCAGCTCGTCGACACCCTCGCCCGCCTGGCCGCCGAGTCGGTCGACGAACTGCCCGAGGTCGTCGTCGTCCACGAGCGGATCGGCCCCGTTCCCGCACTGGAACTGATCCGCGAGGTGGCCCTGCGCTTCCCGGCCGTCGGCGTCATCCTCGTCACCTCCGACGCCGGCCCCGGCCTGTTCCAGGCGGCCATGGACTACGGCGCCCGCGGCCTGGTCGCCCTCCCTCTCGGGTACGAGGAACTGGCCAGCCGCGTCCAGGCGGTGGCCCAGTGGTCGGTGGGCGTACGGCGCCACCTGGGCACCGGCGGCGACGTCTTCACCGGCGCCGGCGGGACCGTCGTCACCGTCAGCGGCGCCAAGGGCGGGGTCGGGGCGACCCTGACGGCCGTCCAGCTCGCCCTCGCCGCGCAGGCGTCCGGCCGCACCGCCGCCCTGGTCGACCTGGACCTCCAGACCGGGGACGTCGCCTCCTTCCTGGACGTCCAGTTCCGCCGCTCGGTCGTCGACCTGGCCGCCGTCGACGACATCTCCCCGCGCGTCCTGGCCGACGCCGTCTACCGCCACGACACCGGCATCGCCCTGCTGCTCGCCCCCGGCGAGGGCGAACGCGGCGAGGACGTCACCGACCGCGCCGTCCGCCAGATCGTCAGCGCCCTGCGCTCCCGCTACGAGGCCGTCGTCATCGACTGCGGCGCCCAGCTCAGCGGCGCCGGCGCGGCGGCGGTGGAGATGGCCGACACCGCGCTGCTGGTCACCACCCCGGACGTCGTCGCCGTCCGCGGCGCCAAACGCGCGGTGCGGATGTGGGAGCGGCTGCAGATCCGCAAGGCGCAGGAGACGACCGTCGTCGTCAACCGCCACGGCAGGAACGCGGAGATCCAGCCCCCGCTGATCCAGAAGATCACCGGTACGGCGGTCGCCGCCACCACCGTCCCCGCCCACTTCAAGGAACTCCAGAGCGCCGTGGACGCGGGCCGCATCCACGAGCTGGACGCCAAGAGCACGGTGAAGCAGGCGCTGTGGACGCTCGCGGGCGAGCTGGGGCTGGCGCGGGCCGCCGAGGGCGCCCACCGGGCGGGCGGCCGGCTGCGCGGCGACCGGGGAGCGGTGAGTTTCCGGCGTCGCAGGGACGGAGGGGGATGAGGGTGCCGGCGGGCCGGAGGGGGTTGAGGGTGCCGGCGGGCCGGAGGGGGTTGAGGGTGCCGGCGAGGCGGAGGGGAACGAGGGGGACGAGGGGGATGAGGGGGACGAGGGGGATGAGGGTGCCGGCGGCCCGGGCGAGGCGGCGGGACGACGGCCAGGTCACCCTCGAATTCCTCGGCATGACACCGGTGATCGTCGTGACGCTGGTGGTGCTGTGGCAGCTCGTCCTGGTGGGCTACACGTTCACGCTCGCGGGCAACGCCGCCGACGAGGCGGTGCGGGCCGGGACGGCCGCGTCCCCGGGGGAGCGGCAGGGGGCGTGCCGGCAGGCGGGCCTGGAGAAACTGCCGGGCGCCTGGGAGGGGAAGGCCGACGTGGCCTGCGCCACCGCGAACGGCTACGTCACCGCCGACGTGGACCTGAGGGTCCCCCTCCTCTTCCCGGGCACGGTCAGCTTCCCGTTCGACGTGCACGGTCACGCCGGCGCGGTGGAGGAGGAGACGGACTGAGATGCCGTACGACCGACAGCGCCGACGGCGCCCCCCGGGCGGGGCGGGCCGTGACCGGGGGCAGGTCGCCCTCGAGTACCTCGGCTTCCTGCCGATCCTCGTCGTCGTCGCCCTGGCCGCCGTACAGCTCGGCCTGATCGCCTACGCCGCCCAGCAGGCGGGCACCGCCGCCCGGGCCGGTGCGCGCAGCGCCTCCCTCCAGGAGAGCGCCCAGGACGCGTGCGCGGCGGCCGTCAGCAGCTGGCTGGCCGACGGCACCGACTGCCCGCCGTCGTACGGCGGCGACGAGGTGAGCGTCACCGCCACCGTGGACATCCCCTCGATCGTCCCCGGCTGGGACTTCGGGGACGCGACCAGGACCGCGACCATGCCGCTCGACCACTGAACGACCCACGCGGACAAGGAGCGAGGAGCACCGGACCATGAGCCTGCGCGCACGCATCCACACCCCCGACGAGCACGTCGGCGGCCGGGGTGAGGACGGTCACCTGGTCGCCTCCTACCGGGCCAAGCTGCTGGAGGAGATCGACCTCGCGGAGATGAGCTCGCTGGCCGCCGCCGAGCGCAGGGCGCGGCTGGAGCGGGTGCTCGGGCACATCATCAGCCGCGAAGGCCCGGTGCTGTCCACCGTCGAGCGGTCGCAGCTGATCCGCCGGGTCGTCGACGAGGCCCTCGGCCTCGGCATCCTCGAACCCCTCCTCGAAGACGCGTCGATCACCGAGATCATGGTGAACGGCCCCGACGCGATCTTCGTCGAGCGCGGCGGCCGGGTCGAGCAGCTCCCGCTCCGCTTCGCCTCCCACGACCAGCTCATGCAGACCATCGAGCGGATCGTCTCCACGGTCAACCGCCGCGTGGACGAGTCCAACCCGATGGTCGACGCCCGCCTCCCCTCCGGCGAACGCGTCAACGTCATCATCCCGCCGCTGTCCCTGACCGGCGCCACCCTCACCATCCGCCGCTTCCCGCGCTCCTTCACCCTCCAGGAGCTGATCGGCCTCGGCTCGCTCGACGAGCACATGCTGTACCTGCTGGCCGGGCTGGTGCAGGCCCGCTTCAACATCATCGTCTCGGGCGCCACCGGCACCGGGAAGACCACCCTCCTCAACGCCCTGTCCGGCCTGATCCCCGCCCACGAACGCATCATCACCATCGAGGACTCCGCCGAACTCCAGCTCCAGCAGGCACACGTGATCCGCCTGGAGTCGCGGCCCGCGAACGTCGAGGGCAAGGGCCGCATCACCATCCGCGACCTGGTCCGCAACTCCCTGCGGATGCGCCCCGACCGCATCGTCGTCGGCGAGGTCCGCGGCGGCGAGTCCCTCGACATGCTCCAGGCGATGTCGACCGGCCACGACGGCTCCCTCGCCACCGTCCACGCCAACAGCGCCGAGGACGCCCTGACCCGGCTGCAGACCCTGGCCTCCATGTCCGACGTGGAGATCCCCTTCGTCGCCCTGCACGACCAGATCAACAGCGCCGTCGACGTCATCGTCCAGCTCACCCGCTTCGCCGACGGCGCCCGCCGCATCACCGAGATCGCCCTGCTCGACAGCCACGGCGGCGAGCCGTACCGCCTGGCCACGGTCGCCCGCTTCCACGCCCGGCCGATGACGGCCGACGGCCGCGTCCACGGCGTCTACGAGCACCACCCGCTCCCGCGCCGCACCGCCGACCGCCTCCACCTGGCCGGCCAGCCCGTCCCGCAGGCCTTCGGCGTCGCCCAGTCCGCAGACCAGCTCGCCACCCGAGAAGCCAGGTAGGTAGGTACCGCCCATGGAGCTCATGGACCTCACGGATCTGCACACCCTCGTCCCGCTCACCACGGGCGTCACCCTGCTGACCTGCGTCCTCGCCGTGCTCGGCGTGCACTCCTACGCCGCGGGCAAGGCGCAGCGCCAGGCCCTGGTGGACCGGCTCACGGCCACCGGCCAGGCCCCGGCCGGCGGCCGCCGGCGCCGCTTCTCCGCCCTCGACCGCCGCCTGCGCCGCACCCGGGCGGGCAGGAAACTGGAACGGCGGCTGGCGGCCACCGGCCTGGACATCACCCCCGGCGAGTTCTCCGTCGCCCTGCTCGCCGCGGTCGCCGGCCTCTGGCTGATCGGCCAGGCCGCCCTGGCCCCCTTCTTCGGCCCGATCGCCGGGCTGCTGGGCGTGTGGGCGGCGGCGCAGTTCCTCGACTGGCAGCGGCAGAAACGCATCGAGAAGTTCATCAACCAGCTCCCCGAACTCGCCCGCATCCTCGCCAACGCCACCCAGGCGGGCCTGGCCCTGCGTACGGCGATCTCGATGGCGGCGGAGGAACTGGAGGCCCCGGCCGGTGAGGAACTCGGCAAGGTGGCCGCCCAGCTCGCCGTCGGCGCCTCCCTGGACGACGCCCTCGGCGAACTCGCCGACCGCCTCCCCTCCCGCGAACTGGTCGTCCTCGTCACCACCCTGGTGCTGTCCAACCGGGCGGGCGGCCAGGTGGTCAGCGCCCTGCGCAACCTGACCGAGACGCTGGAGGAACGCAAGGAGACCCGGCGCGAGATCCGCACCCAGCTCGCCCAGGTGAGCATGACCTCGTACGCCGTCCCCGTCCTCGGCGTCGGCTCCCTGTTCCTGATGAACGGGGTGAAGGACGGCGCCCTGGAACGCATGACCGGCTCACCGGCCGGGCAGGCCGCGGTGATCATCGCGTTCGCGCTGTACGCCGTCGGCTTCGTCCTCATCCGCCGCCTGTCCCGCATCGACGTCTGACCGCCCGCGCAGGAACCACGCGGGAATTACGCAGGAACCCGCGACGAAAAGGAGGGAAACGGACCGTGGCACTTCTCCTCGCCGCCCTCATGGGCCTCGGCGTCTGGGGCGTCTTCGCCGGCATCCGCATGTACCGGGCCGACGCCAGACTCCCCGCCGACCTCGCCCTCGCCCTGGAGGTCGGCGCCACCCGCACCGGCACCGTCGACTCCCTCGTCGACCGCCTGGGCATGCGCTACGCCCCCGCCGTCCTGCGCCTGATGGGCCCCGGCCTGGTGGCCAGGTACCGCCGCAAGATCGACCTGGCGGGCAACCCCGGCGGCCTGACCATCGACCGGTACGCCGCCCGCCGCGCGGTCTACGGCTTCCTCGGCGCCCTCGGCTTCCTGGTCTTCCTGCTGCGCGGCCAGTTCCTGGTCGCCCTGCTCCTGCTGGCCTTCGGCGCGTTCTGGACGGAGGTCGGCATCTGGGCGGCCATCCGGATCCGCAAGGACGTCATCGAGCGGACCCTGCCCGACTTCCTCGACGTCCTGGCCGTCGTCGTCAGCGCGGGCCTCGGCTTCCGCCAGGCCCTGGACCGCGTCGCCTCCCGCTACGAAGGCCCCTGGGCGGACGAACTCCGCATCACGCTGCGCCAGATGGACCTCGGCATGAGCCGCCGCCAGGCCTTCGCGGAACTGCGCCGCCGCAACGACTCCGAACAGGTCGCCATGTTCGTCACGGCCCTCCAGCAGGGCGAGGAACTCGGCGCCCCCATCGTCGACACGCTGGTGTCCCTGGCCAAGGACATGCGGCGCACGGACGCGCAGAACGCCCGCCGCAAGGCGGCCCGCGCGGTCCCCAAGGCCACCATGATGATCACCACGTTCATGGTCCCGGCCACGATGATCCTCCTCGGCGCCGGCCTGATCCTCGGCTCCGGTACGGACTTCGGGACGATCACGGGGGAGTAGGTGCGACGGGTGAGGACCACACCGACACCGGGAGCACCGGGAGCACGGGAGGCACCGGGGGCACCGGAGGCACCGGGGGCACCGGGAGCACCGGCAGAGCCGGGAGCGCAGGGAGCGCCGGACACCCCGATGACGTACGCACCGTCCGCGCCGCCCCCCGGACCTCCGGCCGCCCCCACAACCGCCCCCCTGCCGCTCCCACCCCCACCCCCTACCGAATCCCTCACCGAATCTCTCACCGGACCCCTTGCCGAGCCCCCCGCCGAATCCCCCACCCTCCCCATCCAGATCAACGCCCTGCAGGCGATGTGCCGGCAGGTCTTCGGCTTCCGCCTCGCCATGATCGCCCTGGCGGCCCCCTCCGCCCTGCTCAACGCCAACCCGGGCCTGGGCGCCCGCCTGGTCGGCGCCGCGGTGGTCGTCACCTTCATGGGCTCCTACGTCCTCTTCCGCGACTGGGAGCGCTTCGGCCCCCTTCTCCTGCGCCACCCCTCCCTCCTGGCGCTGGACACCCTCTTCGGAGCCCTGCTGCTCGTCTCGGCCGGCCCGGACACCACCCTCGCCTACGTCAGTGTCTGCACCCCGCTTCTCGCGGGCCTGGTCTACGGCTGGCGCGGCGCGGCCGTCTTCGCCTCGCTCCAGTCGCTGATCCTCCTGCTGGCCCACACGGCCCTGCGGGACCCGCACCCCGGACCGGGCCCAAGCCCCGGCCCCGCGGAGTCGCTGCTCCTCCCCGGTCTGTGCGTCATCGCCGGAGCGGTCGGCTCCAGCCTGCGCAACCTGATGCTCCGCTTCGGCGCGGCCACCCGCGCCCTGACCGCCGTACGGGCCCGCCTGGCCGTCGCGGAGGCGGTGAGCGCCGAACGCGCCCGCCTCGCCCGCGAGCTGCACGACTCGGTCGCCAAGACCCTCCACGGCGTCGCCCTGGCCGCCGACGGCCTCGCCGGTTCCGCGGGCGCGGACCGCATGGACCCGGCCCTCGTCAGGCAGCAGGCGGAACTGATCGCCCGCTCGGCCCGCCGCGCCGCCGCCGAGTCCCGCGCGCTCCTGACCGACCTGCGCCGCGAGGCGGACCCGGCCCACACCACGGACGTCCTGACGGAACTCGCCGCCCGCACCCGCGACTTCGCCGCCCGCACCGGTCTGCGGGCCACCTACCACCCGACCGGCGCCGCCGCCACGTCCGTACCCGTATCCCTGCCCCCTGTCCCGCCCGCCGTGGCCCGGCAGCTCCTCACCATCGCCTCCGAGGCCATGGAGAACGCCCACCGCCACGGGTCCCCGACCCGCGTCGAGGTACGGGCCGGCGTACACGGCGGCCTGCTCCGCATCAGCGTGTACGACGACGGCCGCGGCCTCCCCCCGGACACGACCCTCGAACAACTCCGCCGGTCCGGGCACTTCGGTCTGGTCGGCATGGTCGAGCGGGCCACTTCGGTGGGCGCCCGCATCCACATCGGCCGGGGCGGTCACCCGAAGGGCACGGAGGTCCGCGTGGAACTGCCGCTCGCGGCGCCGCCCACGACCACCGCCCCGGACGCGACAGCCTGAACCGCGGACCACGTCCGCCCCGAGGACAGACAGGAGAGGAGGCCACAGATGCCGGACCCCACGGACTCCACGGCTCCGACGACCCCCAGGGCACCCCGCATCGGCGCTCCACCGCCACCACCGGTACCGTCACCGCCGTCACCGCCGCCCCAGGACCCCTTCCCCGGCCTGCCGGTGCCCGCCCGCCCGGCCTGCCTCCGGGTCCTCGTGGCGGACGACAACCCGGTGGTACGCGCCGGCCTCACCGCCCTGCTGTCCGGCCGGGAGGACCTCACGGTCGTCGCCGAGGCCGCCGACGGCCGCGCCGCCTGCGAGGCCGCCCTCGAACACCGCCCGGACGTGGTCCTCCTCGACGTCCGCATGCCGGGCGTCGACGGCATCTCCGCACTTCCGTACCTGGTACGGATCGCCCCGGTGATGATGCTGACCTACAGCGGGGAGTCGGAGACCGTACGGGAGGCGCTGCGCCGAGGCGCCGGGGGCTACCTGGTCCACGGGGAGTTCACTGCGGACCAGCTCGCCGACGCCGTACGGGGCATCGGCCGAGGCAGGCCCCACTTCACACCGACGGCGGCGGAGGCGCTGCTGGCGCAGCTCCGACGGGAGCCGGACCCCGCGGCGGGAACGGACGGCGACGATCCAGCTGCAACTGCATACAGCAACTACTCGCCGGTGGACTCGCCGACCAGCGAGGAACAACCCCTGACCACACTCCACTTGGCGCCACTCAGCCCTTCGCCGCCGAATTTACCCCCAGGAGGTCTTTCGCGAATGCAACCACCTATGGGACAGTCGTCGTCCGGACGGGCAAGCGGCGGGGGGCGTCCGGCCGCTCCGGACCGGTCGGTGTTCCACCTGAGCAGGAGGGAGGCGGAGATCATGGACCTCATCGCCTCCGGCATGACCAACCACCAGATCGCCGGCGCCTGCTTCATCAGCGAGAAGACGGTCAAGAACCACATCAACCGCATCTTCGCCAAGCTCCACAGCACCAGCAGGGCCGAGGCGGCGGCGAAGTGGCTGGGCACCGCACCGGACTCCCCCCGGGGACTGGGGTGACGCGTGGTGGCCGAACGGGGGAGGGGGAAACGGCGTTGGGCCCGGAAATGGGCCCTCGGACCCTCTGAAAGGCGCGCGGTCGGGCCGTACCGTGCCCGGGTCGAAAGCGGCATCGGCATCGGCCACCGTGGAGGGGAACAGCATGAGCAACTGGGCCAACACCGTCGTCTCGTACCTGAAGAACCGCGCCGCCCGCAACGACCAGGGGCAGACGGCGGTGGAGTACCTGGGCATCATCGCGGTGGTGGTGGCGATCGTGCTGGCGATCACGGGAACGGACATCGGCCAGTCGATCTACAACGCGATCACCGACAAAATCACCGAGGTCACCGGCGGCTGATGCGGCTCCGTAGGTATGGCGACACAGGGCAGGCGTTCCCCATCTACATCACGGTGGTGGGGGGCCTGCTCTTTCTGGCGTTGGCGTACCTGGCGGTAGGGCAGGCGGCGGCGAACCGCAATGGCGCTCAGACGGCTGCCGACGCCGCGGCGCTCGCGGCAGCTCAGGACACCCGGGACCAGCTCACGGCCGCTTGGACGCAGGACGTTCTCGATCCGTCCAAGTGGCAGGACATCTTCGACGGCGATGTGCCCGGACTCGGGCCTTCGTGCTGGCGTGCCGATCAGCTGGCTGCACAGAACGACGCCCGTGTGCTGAGCTGCGCGCCTGCGGGGCCCTTGGATTTCGTCGTCGAAGTGGAGAGCAACAAGACCGTCGGTGATTCCATCATTCCCGGTACCGAGAACAAGAAGTCGGTGGCGGCCGCCAAGGCCGTGATCGAGCCCCGCTGCACGATCGACCTGCCCGCTGATGACGCGGGAAAGGACGCGCTGCCAAGCCTCGGCTGCCAGGACAAGGACTGGGACCTCGATCCGAAGGACTTGACGAACCTGCCCAAAGCCGAGGACCTCTTTGATGTCCACCTGGCCGACTGAGAAGCGAACGACGAGGGATGAAGGAAGAAGAGCCATGAGCGTACGGTTCACAGCGCAGGCCCGTAAGGGAATGGTTGCGTTGACCGTAGCGGCCGGACTGGCCCTCGGCGTAGCCGGGTGCGGCGGAAGCGACGACGGGGACAAACCCGAAGCTTCACCGTCTGCCTCCGGGAATGTTGGTTCGGGGCCGAGTGCTCAGGAAGGAAAGGCGGAGGCACCCCTGGCTGAGCTGAAAGGCCCCGACGGTCTGCTGCTGACGGTTACCGCCGCACAGCGCGATTCAGGCGGATTTGTCACGGTGAGTGGTGACCTGAAGAACGACGGCGGCAAAACGGTCAACGTGCCGGCTCAATTGAGCGGAAATGAGACGGAGATCATCCGAAACGGCAGGTCGCTCGGCGGAGCCACCTTGGTGGACTCCAAAGGCAAGAAGCGTTACTACGTCTTGCGGGACACGGACGGCCGACCGCTCACCACGACCAACTTCCCTGCCATGAAGGCCGGTGAGTCCCTTCCCGTCTTCATGCAGTTCCCGGCACCTCCGGCCGATGTCTCCGAGGTGACCGTCCAGCTGCCCATGTTCTCGCCTGCCACCATCACGATCTCCGGGTGAGGCGGCCGAGAATGACCCACACCCGCCTGCTCCTCGCCACCCTCACCACCACCTCCCTCCTCCTTGCCACCCCAGGCCTGGCCCACGCCGACGAAAACCCCGGCGTCCCCCCGGGCACCGAGCCCTCCGCCTCCGCCCCCGTCGAACCGGACCCCAACGACCCGGACCTCAAACTCCCGGACGGCGCCACGCTCGCCGAGGCCAAGGTCCTGGACATCAAGTCGGTCGTGGAGGACCAGAGCGGTGACGAACGCCGTGAGGACACCAACGCGGACGTGAAGTTCGCGCTCCAGGCCGAGGTGCTGTTCGGCAAGGACAGCGCGAAGCTGAGCGCCGAGTCCAAGGCCCGCATCGCCGGTATCGCCGAGGAGATCGAGGCGCAGAACGCCACGAGGATCCGCGTCTTCGGCTTCACCGACGACCTCGGCTCCTCCGCCCACGGCGACCTGCTGTCCAGGCACCGCGCGAACGCCGTACAGAAGGTCCTGGACCAGGAACTGAACGACGCGGACATCACGTACGAGGTGCGCGGCTACGGCGAGCAGTACCCGATCGCCGACAACTCGACGGAGGCGGGACGGAAGAAGAACCGGCGGGTGGAGGTCTCCTTCCCCCGCTCGGAGAGCTGACCGCAGGCCGACCGTGCAGAGGGTCGGGAGAGCCACCGGACACGGGCGTATACGTAACGTATACTCGCGGTATGTCCGATGTCATGATCCGCGTGCCCGCAGAAGTCCGTGATCAGCTCGCGGCCGTGGCGGAGGCGCGGGGGACCAGTCTCCGGGCCCTCATGCAGGAGATAGCCGCTCAGACCCTGACGCCCGAGCAGATCAAGGAACGGGCCGATCGCACGCGCTCCCTGCTCGCGGAGCGGTTCGGGCACTATGTGACGGACGAGGAGTCCGCGGAGATGCGGCGGAAGATGCGCGAGGCCACCGCCGCCTACCGGGCCGCACTCGCGGAGGGGGAGCCCGGCCGGTGAACGCGGCCGAACACTACGTTCTCGACAGTCCCACACTCCTGGCGATGGGCGGGAACAAGCAGGTGTCCGGCCTGATCCATGCCGCGGCGGCCAGTGACGACGTCCGCCTGTGGGCGCCCGTGCTCTGCCTTCTGGAGGCCGAGCGCGAGCGTCCCGGAGTCGTCGCTCATGCGGGCGTGCTGCCGGATGTGCTGCGGGTGATCGACGACGACTACGCCCTGGCCGTGACCGTCGCGGACCTGTGCCGGACCGGCGTCCCCTTCGGCGTCGCGGCCGCCGTCCACGCGGCACTGCCGAATCCGGTGCACCCCGAAGGGGCACTGGTGGCCACCGTCGCGCCGCAGGCCTACGAGGGCCTCGGCGTCGGGGTCATGGATCTGAACCGCTGAGGCCGAACTCCGGCCGACGGCGAGCAGAAGCCCGCGTGCGCGGCTCTACAGCAGATGGTCGGCCTTCCCGGCCTTGATCTCCCGGATGAGGGCGGCCAGGGCTTCGCGGCTGTCGGTGAGGTGGTGGTCCTCCTGCCCGGCGACGGCGATGTAGGCGTTGCCTTCGTCGTCGGTGCCTATGCGGAAGCAGTTGGCTCCCTCGCCGCAGAAGGGCTCTTCCCAGGCGATGTCAGACATGGTGAACGTCTCCTACAGATCGCTGACGAGGGTGCGGATGAAGTCCCGGGAGGCGTCCGGCTCGAGTGCCACACCGTTCGCAGCGTCGAGATGGGCTCGGTACTTGTGGAGCTGCGTCTCGGCGTGGATGAACTCCGGGCCGTGTGTGCTGTCGAGTTCGACTGTGTCGAGTTGAGGTACGGCTCCCTCGGCGTAGAGGACGGACTGTCCTGCTCCGGGAAAGCCGCCCGCCTTGAACGGAATGACGCGGATCGTCACGGCTTCCCGGCCCGACATCAGCAGCAGGTGCTCCAACTGCCGCCGTGCCACGGCCGGCCCTCCGAACTCCATCCGCAGCGCGGCCTCGTGGACGATGACGTCCAGGTCCGGTGGGGGCGTGCGTTCGAGTACCTGCTGCCGGTCCAGCCGATGCGCGACGCGTACTTCCACGTCTGCCGGGGCGAGCCGGGGGATGACCGCCTCGAAGACCGCGCGAGCGTGCTCTTCGGTCTGCAGCAATCCGGGCAGGTGCACGCTCACGATGATGCGTACCCGCCGGGCATGCCACTCCATCTCGGCGATGTCCAGGAACGGGTCGGGCAGTTGTCCCCTGTAGGACTCCCACCAGCCCTTGTCGCGTTCGGAGGCCATGGATGCCAGGGCATCGACGAGGGCTTGGTCGGTACAGCCGTAGTTGGCCGCCAAGGTGCGTACCCGCTCCGGGCTGATGCCCGAGCGCCCGGACTCCATGTTGGGCACGTTCGTACGGGGTACGCCGAGCAGCCCGGCAGCGTGCTCGGTGGTCATCCCGGCCGCCAGCCGCAGCTTGCGCAACTCGGCACCGAGGCGTCGTTGGCGCTCTGTCGGGGCGCTTCTCGGCGCCATGTTCCCTCCCCGTCCGATTCTCTGACGGCCTCAGTCTGCCGTCATGCCGGTGGCCGATCCACCATGCGCGACACCGTTTCGGCAAACAGGTAGTACACGTACTCCCGATGCTCTACTGTCGGTGATGGGTCGACCACGACCCGCCACCGACCCGGAAGCGCATCGCGCGAGCCTGCCCGCACTCTCCTTCCCTGGGAGGGGCGGCCCGCGTCAGGGAGACGAGCCACCGGTCGGACACCAGCCCACCCCCCGACCAAGGGATCGCCATGTCCGGAACCGTGACCACCTGCCCGGCCCCGACCCCGCTCGACCCGCCGCCCGCACCCCCGGCTCCCGAAGCCCTCTCCTACAGCCTCACCCTCCCCGCCGGCCTCCACAGCCCGGCGATCGCGCGCAGCGCGACACGCACGATCCTCCGGGCCCACGGCCTGGAGGACGTCACGGACGCGGCCGTGCAGGTCGTGGGCGAACTGGTCGGCTGCGCCTGCCGCCTGACACCCACGGCCGAGGTGTACGTCTCCCTCCGCTACCGGGACGCGGCCCTGCGCGTGATCCTCTACGACGGCCATCCCCGGCACACCCACCCCCGCCTCGCCGCCGCCTGCGAGGCCCGCCGCCGCGCGGCCCTGCGGGTGCTGGCCTGCGTGGTCCGCGCCTGTGAGGGCGACTGGGGCTTCGGGGACGCACGGGAACCGGCCGGCGGCACGCGGATGTGGGCGGTCCTGCCGAGGCAGGGCGCCCGGGCCTACCTCGGAGGGTGACCTGAAGCGGGCGGCCGGGAGGCGCACCGGGCGCTCGCGCCTCGCCCTGTCCACCCGGCCGCCGCACTGGCCTGCACAGGGCCTTGGCGCAGCGCGCCCTCAGCCTGCGGACCCGACTGACGGCATGTACCCCGCGCATACCTGGAGTTCACGAAACAGCCGGCATTTCAGCCTGTGTGCGGTCGCACGATGCGGGAGAGGCGGAGAGCCCCCGGGTTCCACTGGTCCCGCCCGCCACTCTTCAGCTCCGCGGACCAGCCCTCGGACGCCGCGATGGCCATGGCGCGCTCCGGGCCGATACCACGGAAGTGCCGGGCAGGGACCGTGACGGAGAGTTCGTAACTGCCGTCCGGGTTGTCCTTGCCCTTGTACAGCCCGTGGTTGCCCTGGGCGCGGGCGATCTTCTTACGGATTTTCTCCTGCGCGTACGCGTCCCAGAGTGCGGCGTCCCAGAGCCATTCGGCGCGGAAGCGGCGCCATGACAGAGTGCCGAGCCACGGGTTGAACCATCGCAGTGGAGGATTGAGGCCGGCTGACGCCGCAGCGACGACAAGCCCGAGTGCTACGGCGAAGGCTCCCCATACGGGAAGATAGATCCACTGCAGAATCAGCTGAAACAACAGCGAGGTCTTGGACCTGCGTTCCGCGACGAGCTGGTCTGGCGGCGGCAAGGAGGTCATCGAAGTCACCCGAAAACATCGCGCACACTCAGCGTGCTGGGATGGGCATCTGTTGGTCGGCGCTGGGCGGGGCCAGCCGGCTTTTGCTCCATGTTCACCTTGACCGAGTCTGTGACACGCGCAAGCACACCGACGTAGTCGGGAAAATCCTGGATGCTCGGCGTAGTGAGCGTCAGTACCACCAACTGTGATACCGGCAGGCATGGAACGTAAACTGTTGCCTGCGCCAATTCGAGGGTCACTGGCGCCACGGAATCCTCGACTCCTTGCCGGGCAGTCATGTGCATCCCGGAAAGTGTGAGCACCGCAGGGCCGCTCTCGGCATTGACCTCCATGACCTCGTTCAGCGGATCGTTTGAAAGTGCTTCAACGAGTCCAGCTATCACGGTCTGCGCATCACCAGGTGAAGCGATGGGCTCAGCCATGACGGACAAGGTTGCAGTCGTGACCCTGCCTTCTTCCGTGCGAAGCATGCAAAATGCTGCTTCCAGAGCGCCGTCGTCCGCAGCGGCTTCTGCAATTTCCTTGTACCAGTATGCGACGGTCTCTCGTTGGTAGTCCGTGCCGTTAGCCCAGATTTCGGCAGCCATTGAGTCGAGATAGGCGGAACGCTCGGCTGCTTCCAACTCCAAGCCCAGTGAGTAGAACTCCTTGGGGATCTGCCACTGGATCGACGCAGGTGACCCGGCGTCAAACTCCGTTGCTGTTTCTGTCACGGTCTACCTCCCTGCCGCCGGCGGGTCGGAGTCGAGGAGACCTGGCACCTTCAGGGCTGTGCCCACTCCGGTGATGCCGGCCCAAGAACCGCGGTACCACCACTCCTGGGGTTTCATCGGTAGATTGTCGAGAGTGCTGGTGACTCTACTCAAGGGGGTTCTGGCAAACGAAAGCATCTCACTCTTCTGCATCATGTTTGCCAACTTTGAAGCACCCTGGACCGGCAGCTTGCCAGTGAGTGTAAATTTTAGTCCGCCGGTGATGGCGGCGTCTGCTTTTACTGCATTGAAAGCCTTGCCGATTTTCCCCGTGGCGCCAATGGCGATGAATTTTCCTCCTGGAATAGCGGAAACCGCATCCATTCCGAGGCTCGTCCAGCTTACGTCGGCTCCGCCCAGTTTTGCCGCACCATGAGCGCCCAGTGCACCAAGCGCGGTGACTCCTCCGGCGAGAGCAAGAGCGCCAGAGAGCGGAGGGCACCACATCGTCAGCAGCGAAGCAACGGCCAACGCGCCGGATACCGTGCTGAGGATGTCGCCGATCTTCTTCAGCAAGTCGGCATGCTCCGTGCACCAGTTCTGGATGTTGTGCCCGAGCCGGGTAAACGCATCGGCAAGCCCCTCGAAGAAGCCAGAGTCCGGTGCTTTTGCGTTCGCCTTCGTAAGCTTGTCCGCGATGGCCCGGGCGTCGCTTTGGTGGTGCTCTAGCAGCTCTTCGGCCTTCTTGACGATCTCCTCGAACTGGGCACGTGCGGCATCCAGCTGCCTAGATGCCGAATCGAGATCGACCCCGGCTTGCTTCAGTCGACTATTGGCAGCATCAATCTTCGCCTGGGCGTTGTTGAGGTCGGCCTGGTTTGTGTAGTACTGGCCACTCAAGCGGAAAGCTGGATCGTTTGCTGCTTGATTGTATGCGGCGGTTGCCTGATCCTGGGCTTTCTCGCGCTCCTTCGCCTTCTCCTTGGCGATCCTGGCTTCAGCTTCGTATTGTTTTGCCTTTTGCTTGTACTCGGCGAGCTTGGATTGCCAGAGTGAGAGTTGACCTTGTGCCGAACGCAGTGCATCGCGACTGTCGCCGAGGTATTTCGGCAGGTCGCCGACTTTCTCGCTGAACGCACTCGCGGCCTTTCCCTCCCAGGACTTGCCGCCCTTGCTGATACTGGTCAGTGTGGCGTGTGCGTTCTCCAGGCTGGTTGCGGCCTTTGTCAGCTTGTCCGTGAGGTCTTCGACGCTTTCCAAACGTCCGGGTGCCGGATCAAAGCCGATAGCGGGGAAATCTTGAGCGCTCATCGTGCTCCTGCAGCAGGGCGGGCCTGTGGGGATGGCGAGGGGGTCGGCTGTTGAGCAGCGCCCTTTTGCATCGCCTCTCTGATGGCCTGCTCGGTGGCTTCGTAGTTGCTTTTCGTCAGCCTGAGTTTCTCTTCGATCTTTTCCGTGCCGTCAGCGATCTTTTTGATCGCGCTGTCCCAGCTGTCATGGAATTCGTCACAGGAATTGTCCAGCGCCTCGCTTCCTGTGCTCTTCGGCCCTACTTCTTTCAAAGCACTCAGAGCCTTGCGCATCTCTTCCTGACTTTCGTGCAAGTGCTTGAGGAGCTGGTCCAGATCTTGAACTTCTACCTTGAAGTGGTCTCCCATTACGCCCCCGTGTGGATGCCCCGGTGGTTCCAGCGGGGCAAGCGTCCTTCAGGTTGACCTTGCGAGGCTACCCGCCACTGATCTGTGCTTCCAGTCACGCTTTCCTTGTCATTCCGCTGATATGGGACTATTCCGGAGGAGCCCGAAGATTCTCGCTCGGTACCCATGCGACTTCGACACTCACATGATCACCGGCTTTGTGTCTGCACTCGCATCCGGGACAACAAACCGGTCTGTCAGGAGGATTGGCGGGGCGGCACCGATAACCGTCACGGACGGGACCGATCGTCTTCACCCAATGCCCCTGGCCATGAACCGCTGACCCCGCGGGCCCGACGAGGACGTCAGCGCCCAGGCCGTCGGCCGGACCGCCCTCCGATCGGCTCGGGGCGGCCCAGAGACGGCCGGATGGGAAGCCGTACGTCAGCGCGCCGCCGCCCGCTCGATCAGCCTGGCGGCGGTGCGCAGCCCGTCACGGGCCCGGATGGTCCGGGCGGCCTCGGCCAGGGCGGTGCGCGCCCGGACGTCGTCGAGCAGGCCGGACACGGCACCGTGCAGCTGGGCGTCGGTGCAGCGGTAGGGGTCGAGCCGGACGCCGAAGCCCAGCTCGGCGACCCGCTGGGCGTTGTCGTACTGGTCCCAGAACAGCGGGAGGAGCACCATCGGCCTGCCGAAGTGGAAGCACTCGGTGACGGTGTTGTTGCCGCCATGGGTGATGACGAGGTCGACCAGCGGCAGGATCCGCGTCTGCGGGACGAACTCGGCTCCCCACATGTTCGGCGGCAGCTCGATCTCCTCGTGCAGCGGCCCCTTGGAGACGATGTAGCGGTGCGGGGTACGGGCCAGCGAGGCGATGATCCGGCGCATGAGGTCCACGTCGGCGGAGCCGAGCGAGCCGAGGCTGAAATAGATCAGCGCGCTCTCCTCCGCGTCGGTGGCACGCCCGGCGAGCGCCGCCGGCAGCGTGAACGCCTCGTCGGTCTCGCGCACCGAGGAGTCCAGCCGGTGCCAGGCGGGACCCAGCGGCCGGGCGCCGGTGTAGTCGGCGATCTCCGGGTAGACGTAGAGGTTCAGGTCGCCTTCGTGGATGAACTCCAGGTCGGGCAGCGGCCGTGCGCCCTGTTCGACGACCCAGTCGTCGAACCCGGTCCACAGCTCCCGGTGGGTACGGTCGTACTCGGCACGGAACTCCGCCCAGCCGGTGCGGTCGTCGGCCGGGTAGCCGGAGAAGGGCGGGGGGACGCCGTCCCCCTTCAGCTCCAGCGGGTTGCACGAGACGACCCGCACGAACGGCGCGCCCGCCGTGGTGAGCGCGGGGAAGCAGACGACGTTGTCCTCGACGATCACGTCCGGCCGGACCCGCTCGACGATCTCCCTGAGCTGCGGCTCGCAGTACCGGGCGCCGGAGACCAGTTCCTCCCGGACGGGCCGCACCCAGGTCCCCAGCTGCTCGATCGTCGGCTTCCTGAACTCCGGTGCGGTGTCGCGCACGAACTCCTTCCAGAACTGCCCCGCCTCCTGCGGCCGGTCCGGCGGCGGCGCCAGGTCGATCAGTTCCTCCTCGAAGCCGAGCCCGGTGAGCCTGCCCTTCCAGGACGCCTCCGCGGCGAACACCACCCGGTGTCCCCGGCGGCGCAGTACGTCGCCCATCCCGACGCAGTTGTTCGTCGGGCCGTACGCGCTCTCCGGCGCGAAGAGGATCGTCAACGGTCTCACGAAGGTCCCCCCTGACTGGACGACCGGTCGCGGCACCGGCGGGGCACCGCGCGGGCGACCGGTCCCACCGGTCGCCCACATGACCGTTCACCGGTCCATGCCCTCGGTCAAGGCGTATACCGGCCGATGCGCCACCACCGCAGGGACCACCGCCGACACCCTCACAGGAACCACCACGGGGGCCCTCGTCCGGATCGTCTCCGGACCCCTGTGACAGCGAGCGGGGAGAAGCGCCGGCTCCCTAGCCGGACGCCTCCTCCCCGTCCGGCTTCCGTTCCTCTTCCTCTTCCACTTCCACCTGCCTCCCGGCCCGCACGCCCCACCCCTCCATCGCCCCGGCCTCCGCCTCCAGCACATGCCGGGCACGGACACGCGGCAGCCCCAGGCGGCCCGGCCGCATGGTCCGTACCGCGACGACGGTGAGGTGCCGGTCCAGGTAGGCCACGTCGATGGGGAACCGCATGCGGAAGGTGTGCACACTGTTGGCAGGGGACAGGAGCATCGCCCCGTCGACGGAGTCCCGGCCCAGCAGCCCCTTCCGCCGGGCACGGTAGGACGCGGCGATCTCCAGCGGCACGCGCACCGGCGCTGCTCCGGCTTCTCCGCGCACGATCAGCACGCCCCGCCCGTCGGACCACCGCCGCCCCATACGCCCCACCTGTCCCATGCCCGAGCCCTCCACCCCCACGTACCGCCGCCCGCCCCAAAACCCGTTGCGCGCATCCCCTACCCCAGGTAGGAACACTCCATGACCCCACTCGGCGCCGTGTTCCGCCCGCAGCCGGCACCCGAACGCCGGCGTGCCGTCACCCGCATCGCCGACGAGACCGCCCTCGACGCGCTCCGGCTGTGGGAGAACTGCTTCCGGGAGGGCGGCGTCTCCACGGCCGCCGCCCCCGCCTGAACCGAACGGACCTCGTCGCCGGGCCCGCCCGCCCCGACCACTGCGCAAGGAGCACATGCCATGCCTCCCCACCCGCCCCGCACCTACGAGGACCTGGTGGCCGAGGCCGTCGCCGCCCCCACCGAGGGCTGGGACTTCTCCTGGTTCGAGGGGCGGGCCACCGAGGCGCGGCCCTCCTGGGGATACGCGCGGTCGATGGCCGGCCGGCTGGGCGGCGCGCAGGCCGTGCTGGACGCGCAGACCGGGGGAGGGGAGGTGCTCGACTTCGCGCTCGGCGCCGCCCCGCGCCGTCCCCGGCTCGTCGTCGCCACCGAGGGCTGGCCGCCGAACGTCGCCAAGGCCACCACCCTGCTCCGCCCGCACGGTGTCGCGGTCGTCGCCTCGCCCGAGGACGCCCCGTTCCCCTTCGCGGACGAGGCGTTCGACCTGGTCGTGAGCCGGCACCCCGTCGAGCCCCACTGGACGGAGATCGCCCGCGTCCTGGAGCCGGGCGGCACCTACTTCGCCCAGCACGTGGGCCCGGCCAGCGTCTTCGAGCTCGTCGAGTACTTCCTCGGGCCCCTGCCGGAGGAGAACCGCACCGCCCGCCACCCCGACCGCGAGCGCGCCGCCGCCGAGGCCGCCGGGCTGGAGATCGTCGACCTGCGGGCGGAGCGGCTGCGGATGGAGTTCCACGACATCGGCGCCGTCGTCCACTTCCTGCGCAAGGTGGTCTGGATGGTGCCGGACTTCACCGTCGAGGCGTACGAGCCCCGGCTCCGCGCCCTGCACGAGCGGATCGAGTCCGAGGGCCCCTTCGTCGCGTACAGCGCCCGGCAGCTCTTCGAGGCACGCAAGCCCGGCCGGTGACCAGCTGCTGACCGGCCGGCGGGCTCACGCGTGCGGGCCCACCGTCACCTCCCCCACCACCAGCTCCGCCTCCGCCTCCAGCACGGCCCCCACGCGGGCCGCCCGCTCGCCCAGCTCCCTCTCCTGCCGCGCCGTCAGGCGCCCGAGCGGCTCCACCGTGACGGTCGTACGCCGTCCCCGGCGCCGCTGGTGCCAGACCCCCGCCACCACGCCGTCCACCAGCAGCACCGGGAAGTTGCCCGCCTGCCCGCGTGCCAGGGCCCGCTGCCGGGCGGCCCCGGGGAACAGCAGCTCGCGCGGCTGGGCGGCGATGGCGTACGCGTCGAAGTACGGCAGCAGCCGCACCCCCCGCGCCGGTTCCTCCGGGAAGTCCGTGTCCCCGTCCACCACCCAGGCCGGCGCGCCCTCGAAGAGGACCTCCTCGATCTCACCCGCCGCGGCCAGCTCGCCGAACAGACGCGTGGCCCAGCCGGCCGGCGCCGCCAGCCACTTGGCGAAGTGGTGCGGGGCGGCGGGGCCGTAGGCGTGCAGGTAGCGGCGTACGAGGGTGCGCAGTGCCCGCTCGGGCGGCAGCGGGACGAAGTGCGGCGGGCGGGTGTACGTCACCTTGCGGCCGCGGTTCGGGCCGAAGCACAGCGCGCCCGCCTGGCCCGCCCGGTGCATCACCTGCCGCCAGCGCGGCCACATGCCCTGGAAGGCCGGCATCACCGGGTCGCCCGCCCAGGGACCGGTGCGGGCGACGACCTCCTCGCCCAGCTCGTCGATGGTCAGGTGCACGCCGTCGAGGGCCTCGCCGATCGCCGTCACCACCTGCCCGGCCCGCTCCCCGGTCAGCCGCGCGCCGGGCGGGGGCAGGGGCGGACCGGTGGGCACCGCGGGCAGCGCGGCGCACCACAGCGGCAGATCCCGGGCGGGCAGCAGATGCACGGTTCCGCGCGGGCCGTACGTCTTCACCAGTGAGCGCTCCGCGCCCCACAGTGCGGCCCGTACGTCCGCCCGGGTCACCCCGGCGTCCGCCCGGACCCCGACGGACACCTCGGCCGCCGACAGCACCTGCGCGTGCGCGGCGAGCATCGCGCCGACCACGTCGGCGAGCGGCGCTCCGGGTGCCGCGGGAGAGATGGCCAGGAACTGCCGTTCGAGCCGCCGCGCGCTCGCCGCGGCCCAGGTGATCCTCGCGGTTGTCTTCATGGAGGGACGGTAGGAGGGAAAGAGGTCAGATCCCGTCCTCATCCGCCGTCGGCTGCCGGAGACCGCCGTCGGCTGCCGGGGACTGCCGACAGTTGCCAGGCACCGCCGTCGGCTGCCGGCGCACGCCGGGCGAGGTCCGCGGACCTCTGCGGCCCGGGCCCTCGGCCGCACCCCGGGAAGGAGTGCGGCAAACAAGGGCAACCGGTGCCGAAGCACCCGCCGAAGCCTTGCACAGTTTCCACATCGTTATGGCATGCGGCTCCCCCTGGCCTTCGTGATCGCATAAGTTCAGACCAATGCATTCGCGTCAGCAAAGCTGCGCGAGGGGTACCGCGCAGTGGAGGGGGCTGCGCGGTGCCGCACCCCCCTCGTCGGCCCCGGTCGGCCTCAGTCGGCCCCGGCTGGTCCCGGTCAAGGGGGCGCGTGCCGCTCGGGTCACCCGGGCGGGGGTAACGGGCGCGTAGGCGCATCAGGCGGGCTTCCGGCGCACCGATGGCTCCAGATGTTTCCGAATGCCCCCGGTTGACGCCAGACACCTTCGAATACCCCCGTATTTCCTGCCGATGCCCTGGGAATCCGCTGTCTTTCGGCCATGTTCCCGCTGTGAATCGCAGCTTCCGCGGCGAGCGTGGCGTCGCCGGATGGTTCCGGAGAGTAGTTGTTGCCCGCCGATGCACGCAGCATCACTTACGAAGGGTTATGGTGGAAGCCCCCCCTCGGGCCGGTCCGTCTCCCCCCCACGGACCGGCCCGTTTTTTCTTCCCCCTCTCTCTGTCCGCCCGCTTCCCGTTTCTCCCCGGTCAGCGGCCTCCCCGTCCTCCCCACGCCACCCCGGACAACGGCTTCCCCGCCCTCCCCGCGCCGCCCCGGCCGCGCCCCCTCGTCTCCCGCAGCGGTAGGCTTCGCCTTCGGGGGACCGCCATACGGACAGAGACCGCCCTCGGCCGCGCCTGGGCCGACGCCGCGCCTGTCCGATCCGTACGGAGGGGCTGACAATCACGTGAACCTGCGCGACACACTGCGCAGCCTGCTGGTCCGGCTGTACGCACGCCGGGTGGAAGGCCACCTGGACCACGCACAGGTGCCCAAGCACATCGGCGTCATCATGGACGGCAACCGCCGCTGGGCGAAGGCCGCCGGCTCCACCACCGCCCAGGGCCACCGGGCCGGCGCGGACAAGATCGAGGAGTTCCTCGGCTGGTGCGCCGAGACGGACGTCGAGGTCGTCACCCTCTGGCTGCTGTCGACCGACAACTTCGACCGGCCGCAGGAAGAACTGGTCCCGCTGCTCGGGATCATCGAGGACGTCGTCCGCTCACTGGCCGCCGACGGCCGCTGGCGCGTGCACCACGTCGGCGCGCTCGACCTGCTGCCGGCGCAGATGCAGACCACCCTGAAGGAAGCAGAGGAGGCCACCGCGCACGTCGACGGGATACTCGTCAACGTCGCCATCGGCTACGGCGGACGTCAGGAGATCGCCGACGCGGTCCGCTCCATGCTGCTGGACGCCGCCGGCAAGGGCACCTCGGTCGAGGAGCTCGCCGAGGCCGTGGACATCGACATGATCGGCCGGCACCTCTACACCAGCGACCAGCCCGACCCGGACCTCGTCATCCGCACCAGCGGCGAGCAGCGGCTGTCCGGCTTCATGCTCTGGCAGACGGCGCACTCCGAGTACTACTTCTGCGACGTCTTCTGGCCCGCCTTCCGCAAGGTCGACTTCCTGCGCGCCCTGCGCGACTACGCCGCCCGCCACCGCCGGTACGGCGGCTGACCGCACCCGCCTGGGAAACGGCCGGCGCGCCCGCCCTACGAAATGGCCGGCGCGCCCGCCCGGGAAAACGGCCGGTGAGCCCGCCCGGCGGGAGCGGACCGCCCGGCACGCCCCGGCGCGGAGGGCGCCCGGTCGGCGTGGAGGGTGCCCGGCCGGCGCGGACCCGCCCCGTTTCACGAGGAGTTCACCGGCGCGCCGTCATATGCCGTGGCATGGCCGCGCCGGTTCGAGGGCATAACCCAGGCAGGTCGACACCCGAACCACGGGTGTCGGATCTCAGCGGGCGGCACGGGGCCGTCCGCCCGGGAGGCCCTTTGCACCAGCCCGACCGTGTGTCACCACACGGACGAAGAGGCGACAGGGCCGGTCCCCGGCCCGTGCATCGCGGCCGTCGACCGGTCCAGCTCGCTCTCGTCGCTCCCCGACCTCATCCGAGGGGGTACGTCCTTCCGTGGTGACCAGCACAAAGCGCCACAAGCCAGACCGGCGCACCTATGTCCTCGACACCAGCGTCCTGCTGGCCGACCCGAACGCCCTGAACCGCTTCGACGAGCACGAGGTCGTGCTCCCGGTCGTCGTGGTCACGGAGCTGGAGGCCAAGCGGCACCATCCCGAACTCGGCTACTTCGCCCGGCAGGCCCTGCGCCTGCTCGACGACTACCGGGTCCGGTACGGACGCCTCGACGCCCCCGTCCCGACCGGGGACCTCGGCGGAACGCTCCGCGTCGAGCTCAACCACTCGGACCCCAGCGTCCTGCCCACCGGCTACCGCCTGGGGGACAACGACTCCCGCATCCTCGCGGTCGCCCGCAACCTGCAGGCCGAGGGGTTCGACGTCACCGTCGTGTCGAAGGACCTCCCGCTCAGGATCAAGGCGTCCTCCGTCGGGCTGCTCGCCGAGGAGTACCGCGCCGAGCTCGCCATCACGGACGCCTCCGGCTGGACCGGCATGGCCGAACTCACCCTCTCCGGTGAGCAGGTGGACATCCTCTTCGAGGAAGGGCACCTCCACGTCCCCGAGGCCGCGGACCTGCCCGTGCACACCGGTCTGACCATCCACTCCGAGCGCGGCCGGGCGCTGGGCCGGGTCACGCCCGACGGCATGGTCCGCCTGGTGCGCGGCGACCGGGAGGCGTTCGGCGTCAAGGGGCGCAGCGCCGAGCAGCGGATCGCGCTCGACCTGCTCCTCGACCCGGAGGTCGGGATCGTCTCGATGGGCGGCCGGGCCGGCACCGGCAAGTCGGCGCTGGCGCTGTGCGCGGGCCTGGAGGCGGTGCTGGAGCGCCGTCAGCACGAGAAGATCATGGTGTTCCGTCCGCTGTACGCGGTCGGCGGGCAGGAGCTCGGCTACCTCCCCGGCACCGAGGCGGAGAAGATGAGCCCCTGGGCGCAGGCCGTCTTCGACACCCTGTCGGCGGTCACCAGCCGGGAGGTCATCGAGGAGGTCACCGCCCGCGGGATGCTGGAGGTGCTCCCGCTCACCCACATCCGCGGCCGCTCCCTGCACGACGCGTTCGTCATCGTGGACGAGGCCCAGTCCCTGGAACGGAACGTCCTGCTGACCGTGCTGTCCCGGATCGGCGCCAACTCGCGGGTCGTGCTGACCCACGACGTGGCCCAGCGGGACAACCTCCGGGTCGGCCGGTACGACGGGGTCGTCGCCGTCGTCGAGAAGCTGAAGGGGCATCCGCTGTTCGCCCACGTCACGCTGACCCGGTCCGAGAGGTCCCAGATCGCGGCCCTTGTGACCGAAATGCTGGAAGACGGGCAGATCTGAGAAGAATCCGGGAAAAACCCCGAGGAGCCTGAGAAGCCCGAGAGTCCAGAGAGGCCCGAGAAGCCCGAGAAATCTGCGAAAGGGGCTCATCGAGGGCCGGTTGCGTAGCAGTTGGCGCCGTCCGGAAAGGCGTAGAGCCTAGCCGGGCGGCGCCTTCGCGCGTACCGCTTTCCGTGAATCCCCAGGGGCAAACGGGATGTGAGCTTTCCCACGCAACGCGGAATTGCCTCACGGCGTCGGGTTACGGCAGAGTCTCACTCCTGTCAGGCCCCGCATACGACACAGCTGTGCCCCCAGCGGTACGGCGCCACACGCAGAGCATCAACTCCATAGCGATGTCGTATGCCGCCCGAGCACCACGCGGCGCTCCCGGAAGGGGAGTTGCCTACCGGGCCCGCGCCTCCCGTGACCCCGTAGTTGGGGAGGCCAGTGCCAGGGGCACGATTGCGTCCGCCAGGGTCACCGAGGCGGGCGATGCTGGAAGGAAACCGTGTGAGCCGGATCTCGGTCCGGGGATTCGCAGTGGCCTCGGCCACGGCGGTCACCGCTGTCGGAAGCGTCGTCGGCGTTGCCTCGGGCAGCACCGCGCAGAACAACGACGCGGAAGCGACGACGGCTGCGGGCACGACGCTGCTCGCGGACATCCCCGCGGGACAGCAGGCCCAGGTGCAGACCGCGTCCCTGACGCAGCAGGCCGACGCACAGGCCATCGCGGCGGACGCGAGCGCCAGGAAGGAAGCCGAGGAGGCGGCCCGCAAGGCGGCCGCCGAGACCGCCATCGCGAAGAAGGAGGCCGCCGAGAAGGAGAAGGCGGCCAAGGAGGCGGCGGAGCGCGAGCGGGAGAAGAAGGAAGCCGCCAGCCGCAGCGCCACCCGCGACGCCACCACCTTCGCCGTCCAGAGCTCGTACTCCGTCGCGCAGATCCAGGCGATGGCGCGTCAGATGGTGCCGGGCGGCCAGTTCCAGTGCTTCAGCAACATCGTGAACCACGAGTCGAGCTGGAACTACAAGGCGGTCAACCCTTCCTCCGGCGCCTACGGTCTCTTCCAGGCCCTGCCCGCCGGCAAGTACGCCTCCGCCGGCGCCGACTGGCAGACCAATCCGGCCACCCAGATCAAGTGGGGCCTGAACTACATGAACGAGCGGTACGGCAGCCCCTGCGACGCCTGGTCGTTCTGGCAGGCCAACCACTGGTACTGAGCCGCCCGGCCCACGGCCGCTCAACCCCGCGCAGCCCCTCGCCGTCCTACGGCGGGGGGCTTTCGCCCTGTACGGTCGGACCCGACGACTCCAGGGGGGAGTGGTGCGGAGAGACGGGGGAAGAGGACGGATCATGTCGCGAGTGCCAGGGTGGCTGGGCCGGCTCGGTGCCGGGCTGACGGAGATGAGCCGGCGGATCGATCAACGCCGGGCCGAGGCGGAGGCGGAGGACACCGGACCCGGATCGTCCGCCCACTCCGCCACGGCGTACGCCGAGCACGTCCCGCCGCCCCCGGACTACGCTCCCGCGGTCCGGCCCCGGCCCGACCCCGCGCAGGCCGTGCCGTGGGGCGTGCGGGTCGCGGCGGAGGCCGGCTGGCGCCTGCTGGTGCTCGCGGGCACCCTGTGGGTGCTGATGCGGGTGATCAGCGCCGTGCAACTGGTCGTGCTGGCCTTCGTGGCCGCGCTGCTGATGACGGCGGTGCTCCAGCCGACGGTGGCGCGGCTGCGGCGGGCGGGGGTGCCGCGCGGGCCGGCCACGGCCCTGACGGCGTTCCTCGGCTTCGTCGTGATGGGGCTGATCGGCTGGTTCGTGACCTGGCAGGTCATGGAGAACATCGACACCCTCTCCGACCAGGTCCAGGACGGCATCGACGAGTTGCGCCGCTGGCTGCTGGACAGCCCGTTCCATGTGACGGACAAGCAGATCAACGAGATCGCCAAGAACCTGCGCGAGGCGGTCGGCGCCAACACCGAGCAGATCACCTCGGTGGGCCTGGAGGGCGTCACGGTCGTCGTCGAGGCGCTGACCGGGCTGCTGCTGGCGGTCTTCTCCACGCTGTTCCTGCTCTACGACGGCAAGCGCATCTGGGAGTGGACGCTGAAGCTGGTGCCGGCGGCGGCCCGGCCGGGCGTGGCCGGTGCCGGCCCGCGCGCCTGGCGCACGCTCACCGCGTACGTCCGCGGCACGGTGATAGTGGCCCTGATCGACGCCATCTTCATCGGCCTCGGCATCTACTTCCTGGACGTGCCGATGGCCGTGCCGCTGGCCGTGTTCATCTTCCTGTTCGCGTTCGTCCCGCTGGTCGGCGCGGTGGTCTCGGGCGCGCTCGCGGTCGTCGTCGCGCTGGTCACCCAGGGCGTCTTCACCGCCGTCATGACCCTCGTCGTCGTCCTGGCGGTGCAGCAGATCGAGGGGCACATCCTCCAGCCGTTCATCCTGGGGCGCGCGGTGCGGGTCCACCCGCTGGCGGTGGTGCTCTCGGTCTCCGCCGGCGGCATGGTGGCCGGCATCGGCGGCGCGGTGGTCGCCGTACCGCTGGTCGCGGTGACGAACACCGTCGCCGGCTATCTGCGGGCGTACTCCCGTGAGGCCGCCCTGCGCCAGACCCCGAAGCCGCACGGCGCCACGGCGACGGACGCCGCCCCGGCGGCGGACGCCCCGCCCGCCGAACCCGAGGCGCCGGGACCGCAGGAGACGCCGCCCCGGTGAGCCGTGCGGGCGGACACACACGAGACCCCGCTCACCGGTGAGGTGAGCGGGGTCTCGTGTGTGTCCCGCGGGGCGGGAACGACTACTCGGCGAGGACCGCCTCGGCGTCCAGCGTGGCGCCCACGGCCTGGATCACAGCGGCGATCTTGAAGGCCTCCTGGATCGTGTCACGGTCCAGGCCCGCCTTGCGCAGGACCTGCTCGTGCGAGTCCAGGCACATGCCGCAGCCGTTGATCGCGGAGACCGCGAAGGACCACAGCTCGAAGTCGACCTTGTCGACGCCCGGGTTGCCGATGACGTTCATCCGCAGACCGGCGCGCAGGGTGCCGTACTCGTGGTCCGACAGCAGGTGCCGGGTGCGGTAGAACACGTTGTTCATCGCCATGATGGCGGCGGCCGACTTGGCGGCCGTGTACGCCTCGGGCGTCAGGTTCGCCTTCGCCTCCGGCTCCAGCTCGCGCAGCACGATCGGGGAGCGCGAGGCGATGGCGGTCGCCAGCACGGTGCCCCACAGCTGCTGGGCCGGCAGGTCGGAGTTGCCGATGACCGAGCCCAGGTTGAGCTTCAGGTCCTTGGCGTAGTCCGGTATGGCGGACTTCAGGGAGTCGAGCGACATGTCAGGTCACTCCCCGGCCAGCAGCGCGACCGGGTCGAGCGTCTCGTCGCCCTTGGTCCAGTTGCACGGGCACAGCTCGTCGGTCTGCAGGGCGTCCAGGACCCGCAGGACCTCCTTCGGGTTCCGGCCGACGGAGCCCGCGGTCACCATGGTGAACTGGATCTCGTTGTTCTGGTCGACGATGAAGACCGCGCGCTGCGCGAAGCCGTCCTCGCCCTCGATGCCGAGCGCGCGCATCAGCTCGTGCTTGGAGTCGGCCATCATCGGGAACGGCAGGTCGGTCAGGTCCGGGTGGTCCTTGCGCCAGGCGTGGTGGACGAACTCGGAGTCGCCGGAGAAGCCCAGGATCTGCGCGTCGCGGTCGGCGAACTCGTCGTTCAGCTTGCCGAAGGCCGCGATCTCGGTCGGGCACACGAAGGTGAAGTCCTTGGGCCAGGCGAAGACGACCTTCCACTTGCCCTCGTAGGTCTTGTGGTTGATCGTCTCGAACTCCTTGCCCTTCTCCAGCGAGACGCAGGCGGTCAGTTCGAACTCGGGGAACTTGTCACCGACAGTGAGCACACGCTCTCCTTGCAGCGAAGAAACACTCCGTTTGCGAGTGTTTCCCATGGGTTGGACGTCGCCGATGTTGGCACAGGCTGCATTGATTAGGGAAATAGCTACACTCGGTCGAGTTGATCGGAGGTTGCTATTAGTGTCCGCGAATGTGCGTACGAATCCTGGGGGTCCGGCTGTGGGAATGACCGCGGGAAAGAAGCGTCAGCCCAGCCTGGCCCAGCTCCGCGCCTTCGCGGCCGTCGCCGAGCACCTGCACTTCCGCGACGCCGCCGCCGCGATCGGCATGAGCCAGCCCGCCCTGTCCGGCGCCGTCTCCGCCCTGGAGGAGACACTCGGTGTCACCCTCCTGGAGCGTACGACGCGCAAGGTGCTGCTCTCGACCGCGGGTGAGCGGCTCGCCGTACGGACCAAGGCGGTGCTGGCGGAGGTCGGGGCGCTGCTGGAGGAGGCGGAGGCGGTCCGGGCGCCGTTCACCGGCGCGCTGCGCCTCGGCGTGATCCCGACCGTGGCGCCGTACCTGCTGCCGACCGTGCTGCGCCTGGTCCACGAGCGCTACCCGGCCCTCGACCTCCAGGTCCACGAGGAGCAGACCGCCAGCCTGCTCGACGGGCTGGCCGGCGGGCGGCTGGACCTGCTGCTCCTCGCCGTGCCGCTCGGCGTGCCCGGCGTCACCGAGCTCCCTCTGTTCGACGAGGACTTCGTGCTCGTCACGCCCCTGGACCACCCGCTCGGGGGCCGCGAGGGCATATCCCGTTCGGCGCTGCGCGAGCTGAAGCTGCTCCTCCTCGACGAGGGACACTGCCTGCGCGACCAGGCGCTGGACATCTGCCGGGAGGCCGGACGCGAGGACGTCCCGGCCACCACCACGGCGGCCGGGCTGTCGACGCTGGTGCAGCTGGTGGCGGGCGGCCTCGGCGTGACGCTGCTGCCGCGCACCGCCGTCCGGGTGGAGACCACCCGCTCCAGCCAGCTCCTCACCGGCTCCTTCGCCGACCCCGCGCCCGGCCGCCGCATCGCCCTCGCCATGCGCACGGGCGCCGCCCGCGCCGCGGAGTACGAGGAGCTGGCGGCGGCCCTGCGCGAGGCCCTGCGCGATTTGCCGGTACGGACCGTCGGGTCCTGAGGCCCGGAGGGGACCTGCGCGGGGCCCCGCGCGGCCGGCACCGTACCGGCCCGGCCTCGGCCGCTACTCCGTGCGCAGCCCGTCCGGCCGCATCAGCCGCAGCAGCGGCGGCAGGCTGAGCAGCGTCACCACCAGGACGACCGCCGCGCCGACGCCGGTCATCCCCAGCACGCTCGCCCAGTCCACGCGCACCGGCGTGGCCGTCATCTTCAGCAGCACCGTGCCCAGCGCGATCCCCACCACCGAGGCCAGCAGCAGGCCGAGGGTGATCGGAACGGCCGTCTGCCACAGCACCGACAGGCTCAGCGTGCGCCGCCGCGTGCCGAACGCCACCAGCGACGACAGCAGCTTCCTGCGCTCGCGCAGCTGCTCCAGCTGCGAGACCAGCAGACTCGCGCCGATCAGCGCCAGCACGCACGCGGCGCCGACGAACAGGCCGGTGCGGATGGAGGTGAAGCGACCGGACTGCCGGGTGTCCGACCAGGTCGTGGCGTTCGCCAGCGGGCCGATGGCCGCCGCGGTGTTGCGGACGTGCTCCCGCGCGTCCTTCACCGACTCGTCCAGCGCCAGGTACACCTGCCCGGACAGCGCCGGGACGGCCGCGGCGGGCAGCGCCCCCCGGGTGAGGAGGAAACCGCCCCGGTCGGAACCGGTCAGCCCGGTCCGCGGACGGGCCTGCTTCAGGTCCCCCGGCACCGGCCAGGCGACCTGAGTGGTCTTCGGGTCGCCGCCGTAGGCCGGGTCGAGGTACAGCGTGCGGCCGGACTCGGCGAGCTCGGGCATGTCGGTGTCCCACTGCGCCCCCGCGACGGCGAACACGTCGCCGTCCCGGCAGGACGGCAGCTCGGCGACCTCCCGCAGGGCCGCGCAGTCGCCGACCGTCGCCCACGTGCTGCGCTCCGGGTCCTTGCGCCGGTCGCCGAGGGTCCCCTCGTAGTAGGCGTACACCGCGCGCACGCCCTCGGTGTGCCGCAGCTTTTCGGCGGCGTCGTCCAGCGGCGCCGTCCCCGGCACGTCCACCTGCATCTGCGCCCGGGTCAGGTCCCGGCCGGTGCTCTCCGTGTAGTCGTCGTCGACGCCCGCGAACAGCATCTGCAGCGCGATCGCCCCGGCGACGGCCACCGCGATGCCGTTGACCATGCGGGCCGCCGTACCGCTGCCGAGCTGGAGCCGGCGCACGGCCAGCTGCCAGGAGACCGCGCCGCCGCCGAGCCGGGCGACGACCGTCTCCACCACCCACGGCAGCAGCGCGGTCACGCCGACCAGCAGCAGCATCACGCCGCCGACGACGAGGTACTGGTTGAAGTCGCCGTGGGAGCGGCCCTTGCCGATCATCGGGTAGAGCATCGCGAGGCCGGCCAGCGGCAGCAGCAGCCGCCACCACAGCCGGCGCCGCGCGGGCCTGACCGTGCGGACCACGCCGAGCGGTTCGATGACCACGCCGCGCAGCGCCAGCAGCGTCACCAGGACGGCCGCCGCCGGGACCGCCACCGCGACCAGCAGGGCCAGCAGGGGCGAGGGGTCGAGGTAGCTCGGGAACACACTGACGTCGAACACCTCGGCCCGGCCCGCCGCCTGGCGCCCGATCAGGAAGAAGACCGCGCCGAACACCAGGCCCAGCACCGAGCCCGCCAGCGCCTCGCCGGCGGCGATCCGCCGGGTCATCCGGCCGTCGGCGCCCACCAGCCGCAGCGCCGCCAGCCGCCGGTCGCGCCGCTCGCCGCCGAAGCGGACGGCCGCGGCGATGAAGACGGCCACCGGCATCAGCAGCACCACGAAGACGACCAGGACGAGCAGGAGCAGGACCGGGTCCATCCGCTCGGTGGAAGCCTCCGCGAACCCGAACTCCTCCAGGCGGACCACCCGGCCGCCGTCGACGTGCGGGGCGAGCCCCTCGGCGCCCCGGTAGAAGGCGAGCTCCGCCGAGCCGACCAGTCCGCTCTCGCCGATCGTGCCGACGATCCGGTCCGGCAGCCGCTCGCGCAGCAGTTTCCCGGAGTCCGACTCCAGGAAGTCCTTCAGGGCGGGGGAGACCACCATCTCGCCGACCGCCGGGAGCTTCTCCACGCCCGGCGGCAGTGGCGCCCGCGGCCCCTCGGGCTCCAGCGCGCGGCCCCGCACGGTCTTGTCGCGGAAGTCCGTGTCGGCGTGGGCGACCACCACGGTGCCGTCCCCGGCGGGGAGCCGCTCGTCGCTGAAGCTGATGTCCGCGCGGGCCATCTCCCGGTCGTGCCGGACGTCGAGCGCGTTCGGGATCGCCGTCGTCAGCAGCAGCAGCGCCACGCCGAGCCCCACGCCGACGGCCGTCAGCAGCGCCCGGGTCCAGCCCTCACGCCCGCCGGTGAACGCGAACCGGACGCCCAAAGCCAGGTCCGCGCCCCACTGCCGGGCGCTCATATGGCGCGCTCCATGTCCCGGGACTTCCCGTCCCGTACGACGATCTCGCGGTCGGAGTAGGCGGCCACCCGCGCCTCGTGCGTGACCAGGACGACGGCGGTGCCCGCCGACCGGGCGGCCTCGGTGAGCAGCTCCATCACGCGTTCGCCGTTGAGGGAGTCCAGCGCGCCGGTCGGCTCGTCGGCGAACAGCACCCGGGGACCGGTGACCAGCGCCCGCGCCACGGCGACCCGCTGTCCCTGACCGCCGGAGACCTCGCCGGGCCGCTTCCTGCCCAGGTCGTCGACCTCCAGCCGCTCCATCCAGGACAGGGCGGCCCGCTCGGCCTGCTTGCGGGGCGTGCCGTTCAGGCGCAGCGGCAGGGCGACGTTCTCCACACAGGTCAGCTCCGGCACGAGCTGCCCGAACTGGAACACGAACCCGAACTCGCTGCGCCGCAGCGCGCTGCGCCGGGCGTCGTTCATCGCGGACAGCTCGCGCCCGTCGTAGGTGATCGTGCCCGCGTCGGGGGTGACGATCCCGGCCAGGCAGTGCAGCAGCGTCGACTTGCCGGACCCGGAGGGGCCCATGACGGCGACGACCTCGCCGGGGTGGATGGAGAACTCGGCGCCGTCGAGCGCCAGGGTCGGCCCGTAGGCCTTGCGCAGCCCTTCGGCGGCGAGCAGCGAACCGGCGGGGAACGTCATCGGGTCACCGCCGCACGGAGCTTGTCGAGTCGCGCCGCGGTCAGCTCCAGCCAGCGCAGGTCGGCCTCCAGGTGGAACAGGGCGTGGTCGCAGACGAGCTGGTCGGCCAGGTCGCCCTTGCGCTTGCGGTCGGTGAGGATGCGCATGCTGCGCAGGTGCTCCGAGCGCTGGGTGTCGAGGATCCCGGCCGCGTCGCGGTCGGTGAGCAGGGCCAGGACGACCTTGGTGTAGAGGGTCGACTGGAGGTACGGCTCGGGCTTCTCGGGCGTGGCGAGCCACTGCGCGACGTCGGTGATCCCGGCGTCGGTGATCGCGTACCGCTTGCGCTCGGGCCCGTCGCCCGCCTCGATGCCGTCGACCTCCACGAGGCCGTTCTTCAGCAGGCGGGACATGGTCGAGTAGACCTGTCCGTAGTGCAGCGGCCGGTCGTGGCCGAACTTCTCGTCGAAGGCCCGCTTGAGGTCGTAGCCGTGGCGGGGCCCGGACTCCAGGAGTCCGAGGAGGGTGTGACCGATGGACATGCCGCTCACTCTACACACGGTGTATACGCCGTGTGTATACGCGGAGTGTGTAGAGGGGGAGGGAGGGGGTGAACGCGCAGGCCAGGGCCGTTTGTCACGGTTCCGCTACGGGCGCCCGGTCCTTTTCCGGTGCCCGTGGCGGAACCGGTCGCCGCCCCGGTCAGTCCTCCGGTTCCGCCGGGCGGTCCGGCGGCCCGGAAGCGGCGGGCGGCCGTCCCCGGCGGGGGATCGGGGCGGCGCCACCGGGCAGGCGGCCGGCCTCCGCCAGGGCCCGGCGCAGCAGGAACTCGATCTGCGCGTTGGCCGAGCGCAGCTCGTCGCCCGCCCAGCGGGCCAGTGCCTCGTACACCAGCGGGTCCAGCCGCAGCAGCACCTGCTTGCGCTGCTGCGGCCGGCGCCGCGGGGTGGGGTCCTCGGACGGTGCGGTCACTGGTAGAGCGTCCCGGTGTTGAGGACGGGCTGCGCGGCGCGGTCCCCGCACAGCACCACCATGAGGTTCGACACCATCGCCGCCTTCCGCTCCTCGTCCAGCTCCACGATGTCCTGCTGGGCGATCCGGGCGAGCGCCGCCTCGACCATCCCGACCGCCCCGTCCACGATCTGCCGCCGCGCCGCGACGACGGCCCCGGCCTGCTGGCGCTGGAGCATCGCCGAGGCGATCTCCGGAGCGTAGGCGAGATGCGTGAAGCGGGACTCGATGATCTGCACACCGGCCGCCTCCACGCGCGCGTGCAGCTCGACGGCGAGCTTCTCGGTGATCTCCTCGGCGTTGCCGCGCAGCGACAGGCCGTCCTCGTCGTGGGCGTCGTAGGGGTACTCGATGGCGATGTGCCGCACGGCCGCCTCGGTCTGGGTGGAGACGAACTCGACGTAGTCGTCCACCTCGAAGGTGGCCTGCGCGGTGTCCTCCACCCGCCACACCACGACGGCGGCCAGTTCGATCGGGTTGCCGTAGGCGTCGTTGACCTTCAGGACGGCGGTCTCGTGGTTGCGCACCCGCGTGGAGATCTTGGTGCGCGAGGTGAACGGGTTCACCCAGCGCAGCCCGTCCTGCCGGATCGTGCCGCGGTACCGCCCGAAGAGCTGGACCACCCGCGCCTCGCCCGGCGCGACCATGTTCAGCCCGCACATCGCGACGAACGCGGCGAGGGCCACCAGGACGCCGGCGACGATCAGCGCGGCCTTGGCGCCGGCCGCCGGGACCGCCGTCGCGGCGACGGCCAGGCCGACGCCGGCCAGCAGCCCGACCAGGCCCAGCAGCAGGGCGAGCCCGCCGCCGATGCTGTGCGCCGGGAACTCCCGGACGCGCGGCGCCGGCATCTCCGGGACGTCGGCGGTGGCCTGGGCTTCGTGTGTGGACATGGGCGGGTCCCCCGTTCTCGTGCTGCCTCGTACTGTCTTGTGCTGCTTTGTGCTGCCTTGTATTGCCTCGTACTGCTTGTGTTGTCGCGTGTCGCGTGTCGCGTGTCGCGTGCCGCGGGCCGCGCGTGCGGTTCCGGCATAGCGTGCGACTATCTAAGTGATAACACTTTACCCCGCTGCGACAACCCTCACACCCCCTCGCGCGTCGGTTCCGTTGGAGCGGGTGCTGATTGTCACGTCCGTAAAAGACCGGATCGGGAGCCCTTTGTCGTATCTGACGGTGTTAGCTTTCTGAGCTGACCTGAGCCTGAAACCTGTGTGACTGCTGAGCGCACGTGAACGAATCGGAGCGGATCGGACCGATGGGACGAGCGGAAGAGAGACGAGCGCGGCAGCGCGCCGGCCGCCGCGCGGCGCCGAGGCGTCGCCGCTCGTCGGGCGCGGCCGGCAAGGGCGGCATACGCCGGCTGTTCACCTGGAAGAAGATCCTCGGCACGGTCTTCGGCCTGTGCCTGCTCGGCATGGGCGCCTTCATCGTGCTGTACATGATGATCGGCATCCCCGAGGGGAACGCCGACGCCAAGCTGCAGAGCAACGTCTACAAGTACGACGACGGCAGCATCATGGCCCGCACGGGCGAGCGCAACCGGGAGATCGTCGACCTGGCCAAGGTGCCCAAGGACGTCCAGCGCACCTTCGTGGCCGCCGAGAACAAGACCTTCTACAAGGACTCCGGCGTCGACCTCAAGGGCACCGCGCGCGGTGTGCTCAACACGCTCGCCGGCAAGGGCGCGCAGGGTGGTTCCACGATCACCCAGCAGTACGTCAAGAACTACTACCTCACCCAGGACCAGACCGTCTCGCGCAAGCTGAAGGAACTGGTCATCTCTCTGAAGCTGGACCGCGAGAAGTCCAAGGACTACATCCTCGCCGGGTACATCAACACCAGCTACTACGGCCGCGGCGCCTACGGCATCCAGGCTGCCGCCCAGGCCTACTACCACGTCGACGCCGAGGACCTCACCGTCGAGCAGGGCGCCTACCTGGCGGCCCTGCTCCAGGCGCCGAACCAGTACGACTGGGCGATCGCCTCCGACACCGGCAAGCGGCTGGTCCAGGAGCGGTGGAACTACGTCCTGGACAACATGGTCGAGCAGCACTGGCTGGACGCGGCCGAGCGCCGGGCCATGAAGTTCCCGGTGCCGAAGGAGCCCAGGCCCGCCCCCGGGATGGGCGGCCAGACCGGCTACCTGGTGAACGCGGCCAACGCCGCGCTGGAGCGGCAGCTGGTCGCGCAGGGCAGCGCCGAGGACATGAAGCAGGCCCAGGCCATGGTCGAGGCCGGCGGCTGGACCATCACCCTCAACATCGACAAGAAGAAGCAGGCGGCGCTGGAGCGGTCCGTCAAGACGCAGCTCACCAGCGAGCTGGACCCCGAGGGGAACAAGGCCGACGCCAACGTCCAGGCGGGCGCGGTCTCCGTCGATCCGAAGACCGGCGCGGTCGTCGCGATGTACGGCGGCACCGACTACCTGAAGCACTTCACCAACAACGCCACCCGCGACGACTACCAGCCCGCCTCCACCTTCAAGCCGGTCATCCTGGCCGCCGCCGTCGAGGAGGACGCCACCACCCAGGACGGCACGCCGATCACGGCGAACACGGTCTACGACGGCACCAGCAAGCGCCCGGTCGTCGACCACGGCCGCCGCGTCGGATTCGCCCCCGAGAACGAGGACGACCAGGACTACGGCGACGTCACCGTCCAGGAGGCGATGAACCAGTCCGTCAACTCCGTCTTCGCGCAGATGGGCGTCGACGTCGGCATGGACAAGGTGGTGGAGGTCGCCGGCAAGCTCGGCATGGAGACCGAGGGCATGGAGGCGGTGCCCGCGCAGACCCTGGGCTCGATGGGCGCGAGCCCGCTGGAGATGGCCGGGGTCTACGCCACCCTCGACAACCACGGCAAGAAGGTCACCCCGGCCGTCGTGAAGTCGGTCGAGCACAACTCCCGCAAGGTGGAGTTCCCCGACCCGGTCGGCGAGCAGGTCATCAGCCGGGAGGCCGCCGACACGGTCACCTCCGTGCTGACCGGCGTGGTCGACGACGGCACCGCCCAGAAGTCCGTGCGGGACAACCCGCTGCGCGGCGGCCGGCAGGTCGCCGGCAAGACCGGCACGTCCGACAACAACAAGTCGGCCTGGTTCACCGGCTACACCCCGGACCTGGTCACCTCCGTCGGCCTGTTCGGCGAGGACCCCGAGCCGCCGCACCCGCAGGTCACGCTGCACGGCGTGGCCGGCGAGAAGCGCATCAGCGGCGGCGGTTTCCCGGCGCGGATCTGGGCGGCGTACACCTTCGGCGTGCTGGACGGGGTCAGCCGGTTCGACCTGGAGACCAAGCAGGGCGCGGCGGTCCAGCCGACCCGGACGGTGACGCCGACGCCGACGCCGACCCCGACGCCCACCGAGGAGCCGACGACCGAGGAGCCCACCTCCGCGCCGCCGACCTCCGAGTCGCCCACCGAGACGCCGACGACCGAGCCGCCGAGCCGGACGCCGACGCCGACCGCGTCGGTCACGCCGACGACTCCGTCGCCGACGGCGGAGGAATCGGAGAACCCGCTGTTCCCGGGAGGGGACGACGACGAGGAGCGGTAGGCGCAGGCACGGACGAGACGGCGGGGGGGGGGCGCGGGGGGGGGGCGGGCGCGGGGCCCC